>CAZRMG010000604.1:0-1921 GCA_964601095.1 uncultured Melioribacteraceae bacterium
ACTCGTAAAACCTGTTGCCGATTTTCTTGGTGTTCCAAAAAGCGAATCGAATATTGTTAAAGTAAATGAACATTCAACAGAATTAACAATTCTTCCATAAGAGGTGGTGTTATGAAAAAAGTATTTGCATTCATGCTTTTGATCTTATTCTTGCTCTTGCTCTGCACAGAAATTACAAGCGCTATTCCTGCATTTGGGCGTAAATATAATATGAGTTGTCAAACATGTCATTCACCGTTTCCGAAACTAAAAGCATACGGCGATGAATTTGCGGGCAACGGTTTTGTACTTTCCGATAAAGACGCACCGAGATATTTTGTTGAAACCGGCGACCCTGAATTATCCCTAATACGCGATTTCCCTCTCGCTATTCGTTTGGAAGGATACACAACATATAATAATCAAAAATCCGAACGCTTCGATTTCAGCGCTCCGTATTTATTAAAATTACTTTCGGGCGGCGCATTAACAAAAGATGTTGCTTATTACTTCTATTTTTTCTTCAGCGAACGCGGCGAAGTTGCGGGCATTGAAGATGCATTTATAATGTTTAATAATTTGTTTGATACTGAATTGGATTTATACGTAGGACAATTCCAGGTTTCCGACCCGCTATTTAAAAGAGAATTAAGATTAACATTCGAGGATTATCAGCTTTACCGTACAACGCCGGGTTATTCGCGCTCAAATCTTACTTACGACAGGGGTATAATGCTTACTTACGGCTTCGATACGGGCACAGATGTAATTGTTGAACTATTGAACGGAACAGGCATTGGTGCGGCAAACAACTTTAGAGTTTTCGACGACGATAAATATAAAAATGTTTTTGCCAGGGTTTCTCAAGATGTAGTTGAAGGATTGCGCGTCGGCGCTTTCGGTTATTTCGGTAAAGAAAATCTTGAGGACGATTTTTCCCGCAGATTCACAAACTCATTTAATATGTGGGGGCCGGATGTAACGATAAATCTAAAAGATAAACTTGAATTCAATTTTCAATACGCGCAGAGAATGGACGACAGACCTGAATTTTGGGCAAAAGATTTGGAAACAAAGGGAGTGTTGGGCGAATTAATTTATACTCCCCAAGGCGATGAAAGCAAATGGTACGGAGTTGCTTTGTATAACTTTGTTGATTCCGATTCCGATATACTTGATTACAATACCGCATCGTTAAGTCTCGGTTATTTGTTAAAAAGAAATATCCGTTTGATAGGCGAGTACACTTATAATTTAGAAAAAGAATACGGACAGTTAGCGGTTGGTATAATTTCGGCGTTTTAATATACATTCCGGCATCTCGCCTCGTCTCCGACGAGTCGGAGCGGGTCGCCGGAATGACAAAGAGAGTATATAAACTAAATATTATTTTGCTTTATTTCAGTAAAGTAATTAATAATTTACTTTGCCGACGTATTTAAATCTTATTTTCTGCGTGCCGGTTGATTGTGATAATGTATATCCGCCGGAAAAGGAATTATCCGATCCGAAGAATCCGTCTATATAGCAACCCTTTATATCGCCGAAATTTGTATTCAATAAATCGAATGACAGCACGGCATGGTTATCATTTAAATTCCCTGTGAAGTTGAATGATATTCCGTTAAAGAATCCCACGCCCGAAAGCTCCGATTCATTTTGTAAAACAACTAATGTTACTTCCGGTTCAACGCTGCCGTCGTTATAAAAAACATTTTGATACTGTCCGGAATAACTTACTTCAAAAGGAGTTTCGGTAACATCAACATTATTTTTGCAGCCGCCAATTAATACGACGCTAATTATTAATATTAAGATAGTTCTTTTCATTTTATTATCGGTTTCTAAAAAATTATAAATCCCGCTAAGCATTTAATTCAGTCATACGGTTTTCTATAATGATTATCGATATTCTTTATGAAAAGTTTAACTGCGGTAATTG
>CAZRMG010000605.1:0-1916 GCA_964601095.1 uncultured Melioribacteraceae bacterium
TTTTTCTTCTTCAATTATTTCAAGGATTTTTGTTGCGCGTACCATATCTATTAAATTGCCGCCAAAGGTAGAGTTTATACGGCTCGGAACATGAAATACATTTTCAGGTACTTCATCAATTCTATTAGAACACATAAAACCGCAGACATGTGTTTTCTTACCAAAGCTTATCATATCTGGTTTTACGTAATATTCATGAGCCCACATTTTTCCAGTAATGCCCATACCGACTTGTATTTCGTCGAATATCAGCATGATTTCATTTTCGTCGCACAACAATCGAAGCTGTTCAAAAAATTCTTTCCTGAAAAAATTATCGCCGCCTTCGCCCTGTATCGGTTCAATAATAAGAGCGGCAATATCATCCGGATTTTCTTTAATAGATTTTTTTATTTGCTCGACAGCGATACTTTCTTCTTTTCTAACTTTTTCAATATGTTCTTCGTTAAGCGGGAAAGAGATTATTGGGCTGTGAATTCTAGGCCAATTAAATTTTGGAAAATAGTTAATCTTGTTGGGGTCGGTATTTGTTAATGATAAAGTATAACCGCTGCGGCCGTGGAATGCTTTTGTAAAATGTATTACTTGTGTACCGACTTCGCGTTTATATCCTTTGCTGAAATTTTTTCTAACCTTCCAATCAAAAGCTGCTTTGAGCGCATTTTCATTAGCCAAAGCCCCGCCCTCAACGAAGAATAGATATTTGAAATACTCGGGCTTTGCAAGATGTGCAAAAGTTTTTACGAACTCAGCCATCTCAATTGTGTACGCGTCTGAATTGGATGTTTTGTTTACGGCGGCATGACCGAGTTTTTCGAGAAATTCAGTAGTGGTTAATTTGGGATGATTAAACCCCAAAGCGCTCGATGCAAAAAATGTGAAGAAGTCGAGCAGTTGTCTATCTTTTAGCGAATCATAAATATATGACCCGTGACTTTTCTTAAGATCAATTACAAAATCAAAGCCGTCGGCTAGTATGTATTGATCAAGAACTTGATGAACTTGGTGTGGGAATAATTTGACTGGAAAGTTAATTATCCCTTTATCACTTTCTTTACAGAACATAAAGCACCTCTAAATTCTGTTATAAAATGGATTATGTTTTTCACCTTTATTTCAGGTGCACATAAGCCCATTTAGTAGAATTCTTGGTGCTCGTATAAAGAAAGTATAAAAGGACGACCTTCCATAATTTACTCGTAATTATCTATTTGTGCGCGTTGAAGCTTGCCGCTGTAATCTATATAAACAGATTTCCATTCAGTAAAGAAATCGTAAACAGCCCATCCGCCTTCGCGATGGCCGTTGCCTGTTTGTTTTACGCCGCCGAACGGTAAATGCGCTTCGGCTCCTATTGTCGGCACATTAATATATGTGATTCCGGCTTTAATGTCACGTATCGCCGTAAAAGCTTTGTTAACATCGCGCGTATAAATTGATGATGATAAACCATATACGGTACCGTTTAAAATGTCGATTGCTTCTGTGAGTGATGAAGTTCGAATGACAGAAAGGACTGGTCCGAAAATTTCTTCCTGTGCTATTCGCATGTTTGGTTTAACATTATCAAATATTGTCGGTTCGTAAAACCATCCTTTTGATAAATCGCCCTCCGAAGCAATTTTACCGCCGCAGATCAAATCAGCTCGTTCATCCAATCCAATTTTAACATAAGAATCAACAACATTACGTTGACTTTCATTTATGCATGGCCCAACATCTGTGCCGGGAAGAAGTCCGTTGCCGAGTTTCAGCTTAGTAGTTCTGTCTTTCAACATTTCCATAAAGCGGTCATGAATTTTATCATGAAGAATTAACCTGCTTGTTGCTGTGCATCGTTGACCTGTAGTACCGAAGGCGCCCCACAAAACTCCATCGAGTGCAAGATCGAGATCGGCATCATCCATTACAATTTG
>CAZRMG010000606.1:0-1436 GCA_964601095.1 uncultured Melioribacteraceae bacterium
AAAAACAGTTGTGTATATTTTTTCATCAATTCCCCACTGATAGTTTTGACAAAATGCTCTGTGAAAATAATTTTTTATGATTAGTAATCAAATGTATATTCTTTGGGATTTTTTAATTATCTCAATCGAAAGTTTTTGCGTAAAAAAGTATTTTATCAGTCCTCAAACCGATGAGATTATCTTGCTTTGCATTTTTTTAACATGATTGAATATTCTAATGGCTCCCGTCGTATTCATTTATTTTCATCGTTACAATCTTCTCGGCATCGTTGTACATTTCCTGAATAAAGTCGTCATAAAAATTAAAAGTCCTATCCTCAAAACTAATAGAGTCAATTCTATCAAACAATAATTGTTTAGCATTTTCAATATCTTTTCCATAGATATGATATGAATCGGCTTGCCAGTTCATTCTGCCGAGTCCAACTTTTTTACCTGTTCTTTTAGCAATTTCATCGGCTATAAGATTTTTGTTAAAATTAATAAAGCCGAACATATTCATAAAACTTGCGCCCCAGGCATCATTGCTTCTAAAACGCACGTTGCAGTTGAGCCACCAATCTCCGTTTTCATCTTCGATAATTCTATACCAAAGGGACTGCAGGCACGGTGGGTCAAAACATTCAACATCAAGGTTAGGCATCCACGTAATCATTTGCGCCTGACGTGTGTACGGCTGTTTAATTAACTTTTCAATTACCACTTCTACTTGGTCAATTGAGAAAAAACCTGCTTTTTGTGATTCACCGTTTACCAATTCTTTCCATGCGCCGTAAGCCGCTAATCTTCCGTGGTAAGTGTATTCCCATCTTGTATCATTGGGATCGTTAATATTTTTTGTCCAATGATCCTTTGCACCCGATAATTCCATGACATATTCGCGCAAATTATCTATTCCTCCGGGAAATGCTCTATGAATCATCGGGTCTTTCATCGGTTCTAAAATTGTTATATTCATTGTAGAATCAATGCTCAACGGATCGCCTGGTTTATCATATTGAGTTTGAAATCTCATCCCGTTCTTGTAAAGTTCAATGAGTGCTTTTTCGTATGATTCAGCCAATGTTGTTCCCGTTACCGATATTACAGGAATATTCTTCTGCATATAATTCTCCGCGATATAGAATGTATTTTTTATGGGATTAATTATCAGTTACACAAATATCTATTTCTCAATAATTTTTGCCGCCCAATCAATTGACGATTTTTTTCCTCCTTTTGGGAATTCCGAAATAACGATTGTTCCTTTCTCGTCGGAATTAATTTTAATTTCATCACTCCATTCGCCGCTGATTGTGTTAAACCATTGCAAAACATAATCGGTATTGGGTTTAAAATTATTAAGATTCGGCACAACACTTTCATTTTCAAAATATAGCAATGCAAAATCTTTTTCATTAGTTCTCATCATATATGCCCATCCATCCAATCCTGTT
>CAZRMG010000606.1:1446-1907 GCA_964601095.1 uncultured Melioribacteraceae bacterium
GCCGGGTGCTTTATTAGGAATTACATCATTCCGCGCAAGTTCCAAATCATGATACTTTTTGCCTTCCGAAAGAATAAAGGAATTTAGGTATTTCATATAATCAGCCGATTCATATTTAAAAGCATCCCAAATATGTGGACGCGCACCTGCAGGTTCGCCTGTTGTAGTTATATCATAAGCAGCAGTTCCGTGAACGTGCCCCGACAATCCACCGGATAAAACAGAGCCGTACATTTGGGCGCGTGCAAAATAATTATCGCGTTCCGAATTTGCAGGCGGTCGCTCATTATTCGGTTTATTGATTTCGTGATTCCAGCCTGTATAATAAGGTTCAAAATTTATTGCAGGATACGGCGGCTCAAGTTTAAATATTATTTCTAATGAATCGGCCACCCTATGATCTCTCGGTTTATTGCCGACACTGTGCATGTTTAACCACGGAACATCTTTATCATGCCCAA
>CAZRMG010000607.1:0-1899 GCA_964601095.1 uncultured Melioribacteraceae bacterium
AAATGGAGTTGATAATGAAAAATAACAAAAACAATAAAAATAAATGGAAATGCCCTCATTGTGGAAGCGAAGATGGAACGTGGTTTGACAGGTGTTTAGAGTTTGATGAGAACGGTGATTCGCATATGTATACACGATGTAATGCGTGTGGTAAACCTGTTTAGAAATGTGGTTTATATTTCAACCCAAATTCGTACATTAAAAAAAGGTTAATAATGAAAACTAAAATTATTGAAAAAACAGTAAATAATATAGGAAACGAAAGGCCGATTTTATTAATCAGCGACGAAGAGTTTTGCGATGAATCCTATTGTTGCGTTGCAATGTTGCTACCTACAAATGAATTAATTGTTGTTCATCAATTTGCTGGGTGCATATACGGTATTGGCCGCGTTATACGCGCAGACTTGAAATACTTTAGATTATTTACTGGAATAATTGAAATTGAGAATTAATAAAATTAAAAAAGGATTAAGAATGACTCCAGAACAATTAAGGTATATGCGAAAAGAATATTTACAGGCGAATAAAAGATCAAGGCTTACAAGTTGGCTTTTTACTCGTGTTAAACAGCGCGATCCGCATCGGGAGTATATGTATGAAAAGTATGGAATGCGAGAAAGGCAGAATGGATAAATGGGAGCGAAATCAAGAAGTTGTTTTGCTACAGGGTTAAAAAAATGTTTTTCAACTTGTAAATGTATAAATTGCAGAAAAAAGAAAAGTGAAAAGCTAAATGAAAAATCTATTAGTAATATGCCCAACTCGCGGAAGGCCTAAAGAAGCAAAGCGGATGTTCGATTCTATAGAATCAACGGCGAGTATTTGTGAAATAATGTTTTTAATTGACAGCGACGATAAAAATATAAACGAATATCAAAATTTAATTAATGAAAGAAACTATCATGTTTTTTCAAAAGCTGAATATGCAACAACGACATCAGAGATAAATAAGATGTTTTCATTTCTTAAATTTTACGATTTTTACTCAGTCTCAAATGATGACTTTGTTTATAAAACTTTTGGCTGGGATAGAAAGTTATGCAATAAAGGCAAAATTTCTTACGGGAACGATGAGTGCGCCAGAGAAAATATGCCAACGACGAGTGTAATTGACGGCGATATTGTTCGCGCTCTCGGATGGCTTCAAATGCCGGGGCTAAAGCATTTGTACGGTGATAATGTGTGGAAAGATATAGGTCACAGATTGAATATTTTGAAATATTTCCCGGACGTTATTATTGAGCATAGGCATTGGTCAAACGGTAAGGCGCAAATAGACGAAACATATAAAAAATCTAATAGCAGAGAAATGTTCAGCCATGACGAAAGAATGTTTAGAGACTGGAAACAAAACCAATCCGCGCAAGACATTGAAAAGGTCAAGATTCGATTGGACTTGTGATATTTGCGGCAGGAATTCGGATTATTTAGCAAATAAAGTTTTTTATTGTGAAAAACACTTGGAAGAATATCTAATGAAAGGCAATTTATGCAACCAAAAGTAAGTTTAATAGCGTCTGCGGTAAGATCGCCATTATATCAAATGTTTTTAGATTCATTGGTCGGGACATCGGAAAAAATAGAGGTTGTATTCGCGGGAAATAAGCCATCAAGAAATTTAACTCCGCCTGATGATGTTGAGTATAAATATATCGAAACCGCCAACATAAAGCCGAGTCAGTGTTACGAGGTCGCCCGCAGGAACGCAACAGGCGAAACAATTGTCTGGGTGGCTGATGATTGCGAGTTTATAAATGACGTTATAGGAAAAGCATATCGCTTTTGGAAAGAATTAAATGACGAAAAGGCCATTCTTTCAATTCAGACAAAAGAATATTATTTAGAGGGCAATGAAAATACCGGATCGAATTTCTGCGACATGAAGCTTCATTCTTT
>CAZRMG010000608.1:0-1894 GCA_964601095.1 uncultured Melioribacteraceae bacterium
CTTTTAAGACAGTTTTTAGAAATATTCCAACCTCATCCGAAGAAAATTGCTGGCGTGATGTCTTCCTGAATTGAACAGTCAATTCATTTTTCTCAAAAACTCCGCCGTGTATTTGTGTGTTCCCGACATCCAAACAAAGAATCATTTTATTCTCCATTTTTCCTTTGCGTTCTTCGTGCCTTTGCGAGAAATAATTCCCAAACAGAGGCCACAAAGTTTTTAGTTCATTAATTTCATTTCCAATTCTTTAGCAAGCTCAAACGATGTTGAACATTCAACAAGTTTTTTATCAGCATCATAAATTGAAAAACCACTTTGTTTATTTCCTTCGTCCCGGTTATTCAAATCATTCTGCACAATAAAATCACAGCCGGAATGAGTGAATAGATTTTTAACTGCTTCTTCCCTCTCTTCAGCATTATCAGTATTTGTGAATTTGAACCCGACAAGTTTGATTTTTTTGTTTGATGAATATTCTTTCAGCTTATTAATTAACTTTTCATTTTTTCCAAGATTCAAAACCACAGAATCATTTTCAGAATTAATCTTTTTCATAATCGGTGCAATATGCTTTTCATTACCAACTATCACGGATTCCAATGAATAATCGCTCACCGCGGCGTTATGGATTACAACATCAAAATCTTCGAAAGACAAAATGTTTTTCAAGTTTTCATTCAAACCTTTAAAATCATTATACTTTATTTTTTTACAGGAGTTGTAAGGGACAGCCGAACCCGTCGCGTGCAAAAAAGCAACAATGTGACTTCTTCTTAAAAAATAATCCGCTATTGACGATGCTGTTTTACCTGTGCTTAAATTTGAAATGTATCTTATACCGTCTATGCTTTCCTTTGTACCGCCTGCGGTTATCAAAACACTTAACTTTTTTGCGGGTTCATTTTTAACAGAAAGAGCAATTATTATTCTTTCATAAATTTCATCAGGTTCAATCATTTTTCCTTTGCCGATATCACCGCAAGCCAAATATCCTTCGGCAGTCGGAAGAATTTTTACTCCCCACTCTTCGAGTTTTTTTATTGATAACTGTGTTGCCGGATGTTCAAACATATTTGTGTTCATCGCCGGGACAATTAAATATTGTTTTTTCCAATCGTGTGCAAGAAAAAGTGATGTTAGTAAATTATCGGAAATACCCGCAGCCATTTTGTTAATCGTGCTTGCCGAGGCAGGACAAACAATTGTTAAATCCGCCCATTTAACAAGATTAATGTGGCTCATCATTTTACCTTCTTCAAAACTATCCGTGTAAACTTGGTTACCGGATAACCCTTCAAGAGTTGCCTTGCCGATAAATTTTAGGGCGTATTCGGTAGCAACAATTTTTACTTCGAAATTGTTTTGAACAAGTTTAGAAATTAGATACGCGCTTTTGTAAGCCGCGATAGAACCTGTAATTCCTATTAAGATTTTAGATTTCGACATTATCTATTAACCTCACTTTACCTACGTGAACAGCGCCGAATCTTCTACCGCCGGTTTCTTCAATATAATCTACGATAAAACCGAGTTTCTGTAATTCTTTTTTTATTTGTTCGGCATTATTATCCGAGTTTAAAAGTTTTGGAAAGTTAGACGCTAATTTTCTTTCATCTTCGCTCAACAATAAATTTCTCGAACTCATCGCAAGCCCGTCTTCTTCCCGCACAGTCGGGCAAGCAACAATTTCAACATCCATAAAAAATGCTTTACACATTCCTTCAATTAATTTATACTGTTGAAAATCTTTTTCCCCAAAATATGCCTTGTTCGGCTTAATAATATTTAGAAGCTTCATTACAATTGTAAGCACACCTTCAAAATGTCCCGGGCGGTGTACGCCGCATAAAGTTTTACTGAATTTATTTTCGCTTAATTTGTAACTAAAATTATC
>CAZRMG010000609.1:0-1893 GCA_964601095.1 uncultured Melioribacteraceae bacterium
TTATGGATATAATGATTGAAGGAAATAAAGACGGAATAGATACTTCTTTAATAATAAAAAAGAAGTATGATATCCCCATTCTTTTTTTAACTGCTTTTAGCGATAATCAATCAATAGAAAGAGCAAAAGAAGCGGAACCATTCGGTTACCTGATAAAACCGTTTAATTCAACCGACTTAAAAGTAACTGTTGAAATGGCGGTTAATAAAATTGAATATGAACTTAAGTTGAAAGAAAGAGAACTATGGTTTAGATCAACGTTAAATAGTATTGGTGATGGAGTTATTGCCACAGATCCCATTAACAAAATTAAATTTATTAATCGGGTGGCTGAAGAATTGCTTGAAGTTGTTTCAGAAGATGTGAAAGAAAAAAAACTTGACGATATATATAAAGCTTTGCCAGATATGACATCGGAAGGAATTGTCTACCTGCTTTCTGAAAACAAGGAAAATTTTAAAGAAGCGTTTCAAAACAACAAAGTACTGATTTTGGAAAACGGGAAAAAAATTCCAATTGAAGAAAAAATATCCACAATCAAATATGATACTAACGAGATTATAGGTAAGGTTATTACATTCAGAGACGTAACCTTGAAACGTGAAGCACAGTTAAAAGCAAGGTCGGCAAAAGATTTTTACCTAAATATTTTTGAAAAATTCCCGGTTTTAATTTGGCGGGCCAATCAAAACGGACAATACAATTATTTCAACAATTACTGGCTTGAATTCAGAGGAAAACAAATGGATTCCGAAATTTACAACGGGTGGTACAACGGAATTCATCCGGATGACAGGCATGTATTTGTAGAAATATTCGATAAAGCTTTGCAAAGCAAAGAAAAATTTGAAACCGAAATAAGACTGGCAAACAAAGAAAATAATTACAGATGGATGTTTTGTATTGCCAGCCCAATTTTGAATCTTAAAGGAAATTTTGACGGCTATATCGGTTTGTGCCTTGATATTACAAACAGAAAAATACTTGAAGAAGAATTGAGACAATCGAAATTTGCTTCGGAAAATCTCAGCAAAGCGAAATCAAATTTTATTTCCAATATGAGCCATGAAATTCGTACGCCGTTAAACGGAATTATGGGATTGACAGACTTACTGCTCGAATCAAAACTCGACAGTGAGCAGTTTGAATTTCTTCTTATGGTTAAACAATCTGCACGTACCCTGCTTAATCTTCTTAATAATCTTCTTGACTATTCTAAAATTGAAGACAAAAAAGAAAAGTATAACGAGACTAAATTTTCATTAACCTCAATAGTCCAGGAAATTTTAACACCATATACGGCGATTGCAAAAAAGAACGGTGTAAATATAGAATGCAAAATTGATGAGTCAATTCCGCAAAAATTAATTGGTGATGGGGGAAAAATTCAGCAAGTTCTTGCCAATCTCATAAGCAACGCATTTAAATTTACTGAAAACGGTAAAGTCGAAGTAATTATCAATAGTGAAAAAGGGACTCAAAAAAAGCATAAAAATTACAACAGCATACTTGTTCATTTTACAGTTGCCGACAGTGGTATTGGAATACCTGAAGAAAAGATTAAAATAATATTTGACAGCTTTACGCAAGTGGACGGCTCAAGTACTAGAAAATATGCCGGCTCCGGACTCGGTTTGGCGATTGTTAAAAGTCTTGTAGAAATAATGAACGGCAGAATTTGGGTTGAAAGTAAAATTGGCGAAGGCAGTAAATTCCATATAGTTCTTGAGCTTAAATTTGATTGTTAAGTGCAATAAATAATTAATCAAAACAATAAATAAAAGAATAGAGGAAATTATGAAAACATTAGTCGTTGAAGATGATTTTGTGAGCCGTCTCGTGCTTCAAAAAATGCTCACTTCATACGGACAGTGTGATACAGCGGTTAACGGT
>CAZRMG010000610.1:0-1893 GCA_964601095.1 uncultured Melioribacteraceae bacterium
AATTTATTGGAAAAGTATTTCCTGCGCAGCAAGAATAAAGACAAAAAACTTGTGAGGTTAAACCCTCAGATTAGAAGCTCAATAAATTTCCAGTGGCTGAATTTAATGGATAATGATTTCGGCTTCAAAGAAAAATTTGATATCATTTTCTGCAGGAACGTAATAATATATTTCGATAAACCAACGCAGGATAGATTAATAGCAAAATTAGTCTCGTTAATAAAACCGGGCGGGTATTTGTTCCTTGGTCACTCGGAATCAATTTTCAATACCAATCTGCCCGTCGTTCAAATGATGGCAAGCACTTATAAGGTGATTAGATGAGATCGGAATTTTCCGGTTTACCTGTTATTTATTTACACCAGGGAGAAATTTATTTCGGGGATAAGAGAGTTCTTATTTCGACGGTGCTCGGCTCGTGTTTATCCATAACAATGTACAGCAAGAAATTGAAACTGGGGGGAATTTCTCATTGCCAGCTTCCTTATTGCCACAGCAAAAGCTGCGATATGTGCGGAGAAGCATTTAAATATGTTGACTGTACCTTGGAAAAGATGATTGGAAAATTCGAAAAACTAAAAATAAAAAGAGAAGATATTGAGATAAAAGCTTTTGGCGGCGGTGATGTTTTAATTACAAAGGAAGAATCGCAAAAATCAAAAACCATTGGAAGGCAGAATATTGCAGCACTTACAAACTGGATGGAACAAAACAAGTTAAAACTTTCCTCTTACGATTTGGGCGGTAAAAGAGGCAGGAAAATATTTTTTATTCCAACAACAGGCGAAATTTTTCTAAAGAGAATAAACGATGAAGAAGATTAGAGTATTAATTGTTGACGATTCTTCCGTAGTGCGGCAGACGCTTTCGGAAATTTTATCTTCCGACCCGGCAATAGAGGTGATGGGAACCGCAAGCGATCCTATACGCGCGGTTGAAAAAATTAAACAAGAAATACCCGATGTAATTACACTTGATGTTGAAATGCCGCACATGGACGGACTCACATTTCTAAACAAGATAATGTCGCAGCATCCAATTCCTGTAGTAATTTGTTCGAGCTTAACCGTAGGCGGTTCAGATACGGCTTTAAAGGCGCTTGAGTACGGCGCGGTTGATATTATCACTAAACCTAAATTGGGTACAAAGCAGTTTTTTGAAGAGTCCAAAATAAACATCTGCGATATTGTTAAAGCTGCTTCATGCGCGGATATTAAAAAATTTGTACACCGCAAAATGGAAGTCCAGCCGAAACTTTCCGCCGATGTTATTATGCCCAAAATTGCAAGCAAGGCGATGCTTCAAACAACGGAAAAAGTTGTTGTTGTCGGAGCGTCAACCGGCGGTACCGAAGCTCTAAAAATTTTTTTGGAAGAACTTCCTTCGGATACTCCTGGAATTGTAATTGTTCAACACATGCCCGAAAATTTTACAAAGGCATTTGCCAAACGATTGGACGGGCTGTGCAAAATATCCGTTAAAGAAGCAGAGAACGGCGATACGGTTATTAGGGGCCGGGCTTTAATAGCTCCCGGCAACTATCATATGCTTTTGAAAAGAAGCGGCGCGAGATATTTTGTGGAAATTAAAGAAGGTCCGCTCGTAAGCAGGCACAGGCCATCGGTAGATGTTTTATTCAGATCGGCAGCGAGGTACGCCGGCAAAAACGCGGTCGGCGTAATAATGACGGGGATGGGCGACGACGGCGCCAAGGGAATGCTCGAATTGAAAGAAGCCGGGGCTTACACAATCGCGCAGGATGAAAAAACTTGCGTTGTTTTCGGTATGCCGAATGAAGCTATAAAATTAGGCGGGGTTCAAAAAGTTTTTCCATTACAAATGATTGCAGAAAATGTTTTAAAAAATTGTTCATACTGAAATGTTGTAAAAAAA
>CAZRMG010000611.1:0-1887 GCA_964601095.1 uncultured Melioribacteraceae bacterium
CACAATCTTAAACAATGCCGATTTCCAGGCAATTGCTGCCAGTGTAAACACAACAATGACCGACATCGGAAGTAAGGAAGTACAAAATCAATTGCGTATTCCTCTTGTGCTTTCAAAAATTTTACCGGTTGGAGTGATGGGCGCATTCATGGCTGTTATGCTCATGGCAACGATAGGAACACATAATTCCTACATGCATTCATGGGGAAGTATTTTTATTCAAGATGTTGTTATGCCTTTCCGCAAAAAGCCGTTTGCACCTCAGCAGCATTTAAAAGTTCTTCGACTTTCAATTTTAGGCGTGTGTATTTTTATTTTCTTTTTCAGTTTAGTATTCCCGATGACGGAATATATCTTCTTATACTTTGCTATTACTGCTGCAATATTTGTCGGCGGTTCCGGCGCGGTTATAATTGGCGGTTTATATTGGAAAAGAGGAACAACAACCGCGGCATGGAGCGCTTTAATAGTTGGCTCAGTTGTATCGGTGACCGGTATTATACTTCAGCAAATAGATCCCGATTTCCCTATAAACGGACAGTATTTTTGGGGAATAGCGATGGGTCTATCTTCCTTGGTTTATATACTTGTTTCGCTTCTTGGCAAAAAGCAAAATTTTAATATGGATAAAATGCTTCACCGAGGAAAATACGAAATCAAGGAGGAAACTGTTATTGTTGATGAAGTTCCCGTTAAAGGTTTAAAGATGCTCGGTATGGGCAAAGAATTTACGAGAGGAGATAAGTTCATTTACTTAACTGCGTATACTTGGACATTTGCATGGGTTGTCGTTTTCATAATTGGCACTTTGTTCAATTTATCAGGCGATGTACCCGATTCTTCATGGATGTCTTTCTGGAAGTATTTTGTGATGATAAATCTTGTTGCAAGTATAATTGTAATAATTTGGTTTACTCTCGGAGGTATAAAAGATTTTAAAGATATGCTTCAAAGATTGAAAACAATGGTTCGCGATCACAATGATGACGGCTCAGTACAAAAAGAGATTACAAAGGAATGATTTTAAAATAAATTTTATCCTAAGTGAAAATAAAACAATAGGGGAATTTTTATGTTGAAAAATATTTTTATTGCCGCACTTATATTGTTTATAACCGTTGATATAAATAGCCAAAATTCAGAACATGTGCTTTTTAATGAAGGATTGGTGCTTAAACTCGGCTGGACTCATAGAGCAGGTATTATTTCTCCAAACCCTGTCGCTTCGGCAATCGAATTAGGTGAATGGAAGTCTCCAAAAGTTGAAGATAAATTTATTAAGGACAATAAAGTCGTCGGGACATGGAGAAAAATTACTGCTGATGAATCGTTTTGGTTTAAAAGTGATTCGTTAACAAACTCGTATATATATTTTCAATATAACTCTCCGAAAGATCAAATAGTACTTTTAGAAGCTATGGGCAACGAAATGGTTTATGTTAACGGTAAACCGCGCTCCGGTAATCCTTATGGTTATCAGGATACTTATGATTCATGGGGACCGAGATTTGATTATTCGCTAATTCCGGTAGAATTAAAAAAAGGTATTAACGAATTTGTATTTAAGTGCGATAGAGGATTATTAAAAGCAAAACTTAATTTTGACAAACATGGTTTGTTCTTTAATGTAAAAGATTTGACTATCCCTGATCTGCTCGCAAATGAAACAAATGATACTTACGGCGCTCTGCCGATAATCAATACATCAAAAAATTTTCATAAAAATCTTTATATAAAAACACATATCGGAAATTCTGTACCTGAGTACTATTCATTAAATGAAATTAATCCGCTTTCAATTATGAAAGCTCCGTTCAGAATTAAATTACCTGTAATAAAAGATACCGGGAAAGTTCAACTTAAATTAGAACTTGTTGATAAAAACAA
>CAZRMG010000612.1:0-1883 GCA_964601095.1 uncultured Melioribacteraceae bacterium
CTACCATTCGTTCCCACCTCCTTGCAGGATCGGAATCGCCATCACCTTCTCGACCGTCGTATCGGAATAATCGGTCTGAATAGCAATCGTATACGAGCGACCACGCCGGAAGCGAATATCTCTGCACGCTTGGTGCCAGAACTCGGCACGGCTTGCCGACATACTCAGTACCCAATCAGAGATGGGAGAACAGTGTTGACAAACGACATTGCCACGGTCATCCGTGATCTCAATTCTCACGTTCGCTAATAACTTAAGGTTGCGTAATCTTGATTCCATCTCGGAAAGACTCGTGGCGTGGTAGTGTCTGTCAAGATGCGCACATTGGATTTTGCTTGTCTCTAGAGTTGGCAGTGGTTTCTTCAATGCTGCCTCCCCGAGGGGAGGTCGGTTTTGTTGATTATGCAACTCGCTCGTGCTGCAACTCTTGCTCCTGTTCTCGCAGTCGTTTCATGTCCATGTATTGCCGGCTACCCCAACGCGTTCCCGCGATGTGACGCAGTCGCGCCGCGACGAGCATCAGCGCCGATTGGCCGTCGGGGAAGTTCCCCACGACGCGAGTCCGCCGCCGAATCTCGCGCATGATCCGTTCCAGCATGTTGTTCGTGCGGATCCGCGTCCAATGCTCGCGCGGGAACGCCATGTACGAAAGCGTCTCGTCCACGCCAGCTCGCACGACCGCCGCCGCCTGGCCAAGCTTCATGTTCTCCAGTTTCGCCGCCACGGCCTCGGCTTTCGCTCGCGCCGCCTCGCGGTCCTCCTGGCCGTGAATCGCCTTGAGCATCGCGGCCACTTCCTTCCGCCGCCCACGAGGCGTCACCGTGAACACGTTGCGATACCAATGCACCATGCACCGCTGCCACTGCGCCTCCGGGTAGAACTCGCCCAGGGCTTCTACCAGCCCAAGGCACTTGTCTGAAATGAACAGCCGCACTCCTTTTAGCCCACGACTCTTCAAGTACCGCAAGAAGCTTCGCCAACTCTCCAAGTCTTCCTTCGTTCCCTCGGCAACTCCGATGATTTCGCGGTATCCGTCGCTCCGCACGCCAATAGCCACGAGCACGGCGATGTTCCGTACTTCGCCGCCCCACGATCGTTTCAGCCAGATCCCGTCGAGGTACACGTACGCGTATTCGCCCTCGATCGGCCGATTGCGCCACTCTTCAATCCGGCCGTAAATCTTCTGGTTCAACTCGCTGACCGTGCTCGGGCTGACACGCTCGCCCCACAGGGCTTCGGTGATATCCTCGACGCGACGCACCGACACGCCCGCCAAGTACATCTGGATCATAGCCTCCTCGACGCTCGACTCTCGCCGTCTGTAACGCTCGATGATCTCGGTCTCGAACGACAGCTTCCGTAGCCGCGGCACCGAGAGCGTCATCTCGCCCGCTGGCGTCAACAGCTTCCGCTCGTAATGTCCGGCGCGGGTGTCGAGCCGCTCCGGCGACCGCTCGTACCGCTTGGCGCCGCACTGTTCGTCTGCCTCGGCGTCCAGCATGGCGTTCAGCGTCTCCTCGACCGACTTCCGCACCAATTCCTGCACGTGCCCGCGAAGCTCCTTCTCGTCGACGCGAACGATTTCCCGAAAATCCCCAACTCTCGATTCGTCTGCTACACTTGTCATAGCGGTTCTCCAGTTCTGGTAGTGATTGTCTAAGCCGCAAATCCACTACCAACTCTAGGACCGCTTTTTTCGTTTGTGCGCATGACCTCCTACGTTATCATGCCAACATCGATCTGCCAGCGTCGATGATTGCCGTAAGTGACGGTGAGAAGAGAATCGTTGTGTATTCGCTCCTCGATCAGATGGAGCTTCTGAAGACGTACCTGTATTGGGATCGCGGCGGCATGAAGGAGTATCCGTTTTCACAATTCTCATA
>CAZRMG010000613.1:0-531 GCA_964601095.1 uncultured Melioribacteraceae bacterium
TTTCTAAAGCCATCATAAGCTTTGGAATCGATAAATGAACTATTAGATACGAATGCTAAAACTCCATTTTTCTCTATTCGGTCTGTAGCCCAACGTAAAAATCTTGTGTACATATCATAAAGAACAATCTGGTTTTGGGCAGTACCTTGTTTTACATAGGTTTCTTTTATTCTTTTATCAATGGCCGGATAAGTGCGGTTTGCATTATCCATATTATAGTTTTCCTGTTTTGCGTTGTACGGCGGGTTGCCTATAATAACGGATATCTTTTTACTGTTCTGGCGTTTAATGCGTTCGCTGTTCTCGGATGTTAAACCGAATAATGAATGCTGCTGACCCGCGTAAGCGTTTGCGGCTGTATTATCAAGCGTATCTACAAAACATAGGTTTTTAAATTCTTCGTAATAACCCATTTTCTGTTTAAATGTAAATTCAACATTAAGATTAGCGATGTAATACGGCAGAATAGCAACTTCGTTTGCGTGTATTTCGTTGTTGTATTTATATAATAAATTCTGCTTGGGTATGTAA
>CAZRMG010000613.1:541-1878 GCA_964601095.1 uncultured Melioribacteraceae bacterium
ATTATAGAAGTTATGAAAGTACCGGTTCCGGTTGCAGGGTCCAGTATTTCAACATTCTTATCGGCAAGAGTTTTACCGAAATGTTTATGAAGAAGATAATCAGTGCTTTCAATCATAAAGTTAACAATTTCGTTCGGCGTGTAAACAACGCCTAATCTATCCGCGGCTTTGGGATTATAAACTTTGTAGAAGTTTTCGTAAAGCACCTTTAAGAATTTCTGTTTTTCGTGGTGATCTGTGATTCTCGCCGCGGCTGAATTGATAGCATCGTAATAATGCTCGATGTTGCTCATAAGGTTTTTGCGTTCGGCATAAGTGAAAAGAATTTCAATCAGTTTTTCAAGTTCGCGCGCAATGTTGTTGTGCCGGTGGAATTCGGGGTCGTCGAAAATCTTGTTGAAGATATCGCTCGTTAAAATATGCTGGATCATCATTTCGCGGATGTCGGCTTCTGTAATATCCGGGTTAATTTCAGCTTTACAAAGTTCAAGGAAAACCGCGTTGGCTTCTATAAAGTTTTGATTCTTAGCGCGTGTTTCATCAATCTTTTTACGCAGTGTTTCAACAATAGCCGGGATATCGGCTTTGAATTTTTCAAGCGCATCTTCAAACTGGTAAATAGTTTCGCTTTTGAAGGATATAAATTCCAGAAGAACGGAATGGAATTTTTCGGGGTCGCGCACCGGGACTCTTTTAACTTCTATTCCGCGCTGAAACAGCACCGCGGTGTTTGTATCTTCAAAAAGAATATTTGTAAACGGGTAACCTTTTTTAAGCTTGGCGTCAATCTCATCGTCAATTGTATCTTTTTCGTCCTTGCTTTCCCATAAACCGATATCAAGACCAAACGAATTTTTAACAATACCGTCCGGTATAACTTTTCTTCCAGTTGTACCAACGCAAGGCGATTCCGGTATCACTTCGTAATTTTGTTTGCGTGCATAATCGTTTAATAAATACCAAAAGTGATTGCGTACGCTCTGCTCGTTTGTTGATTTGCCGAATTGAATTGCACGGTCTAAATTATTGTAGTATTGATTGATTAGAACACGCGACATAAGTTTTCCTTATATAAGGTAAAATTACGTAAATCAATATGAACTTATTATTTCGCAATCTGCCTGGGGCAAAATGAAATGTACTGTTCTTAACAATGCCCCGAATTGTTGGTTGCAATTTAATAAAATGAATTTAGAATGTAGAGTGTGAAGCGCAGAATTTTCCATGTTGTCATTTATGATGAGGTTACCGGTCATATGTACAGCACATGCTTCAGCCAACTATCCGCCTTTTGCCTAAAGGCATCTGTATCCTCTATCCCGTCCATAACTCCATCA
>CAZRMG010000614.1:0-1870 GCA_964601095.1 uncultured Melioribacteraceae bacterium
AATTTGGTCTGCTACCGAAATGCTGAATGAAAACGTTAAAGAAACCAACGCCGTACTTGAGAAGGTTAAAATGCAGATAAGTGAAATTCCCGTTTCTGGGAAACCACAAAAGCCCTATGTTCGTTCCATCTTAGTAAGTGTAAGTAAATGGGCTGCTGTAGTTTTCATTTCAATATTTATTGGTGCAGTTATTTTCTCCAAGGTTAACAAGGCTCCTTCTGAAATAGCAGCTTCATCCATTAATTACAATGAAGTAACAGTTCCTATGGGTGCAAAGTCCAAAATCCGCCTGCCCGATGGAACCGAAGTGATATTGAACGCAGGTAGTAAACTATCTTATTCAACTGAATATGGGAAGACTTTGCGTGAAGTAGAATTCTCTGGCGAAGGTTATTTTAAAGTGGCTAAAATGAAAAATAAGCCCTTTATTGTACACACTTCTAAAACAAGTATTGAGGCCTTGGGAACTGAATTTAATGTAAAAGATTATCCCAGCGAAAACACAATTGAAACGATTCTTGTAGAAGGATCCGTTGTGATACATAAAACAGACATACATAAAAGTAGCAAAGAAGTTGAAAACAGTAAAGCAATTGTGTTGAAACCTGGGCAAATGCTTCAGATTGTTAAAAATCCTGTTGTTGAAAAGCCAGTTGTTGATGAAATAGCTCCTATTAAAAGTATTGAAATTGACCAAATTGAAAGACTAAAACCTTTAGATAATCAAAAAGATATTCGTATAGGAACCATAGATGTTCAAATAGGTACATCATGGAAAGATGCTCGGTGGATTATTAGAGGTACAAACTTGAAAGATTTGGCAGTATTGTTATCCCGTCGTTTTAATGTAAATATTCAATTAATGGATTCGACGCTCAGCCAATATAGATTTTCTGGCCGTATTGAGAACGAAACTCTGGAAGAAGTACTTAAAATCATAAAATATACTATACCAATTAATGCTAAGGTTGATAAGGGCGATGTAACATGGTCCTTAGATCGTAGCAGAGAGAAGGACTATAAAGAAGCTTTTAAATAAAGGCAGGAATTACTAAACTTAAACTATAACTATGAAACAACTATTCAATTTTCCTTAAAAAAAGGAACCGCAAAGCGATTCCTTTTGACATTCCTAATCTATAAATATTCTACTGCGAATAGAATATTATAAACTATTATTTATTACTAAATAACGTACAAATTTATGAAAAAAAATTGTATTGGTGGGAGGGGTATACCAATTATTCAACCTCGTCTCTCTACCAAAATTTTCTTAATCATGAAAATTTCATTCCTATTCACCTTGCTAACCTCATTACAGGTTACTGCCAGCGTGTATTCTCAAACTAAGTTGACGCTTGACATTCAGGAAAGACCTTTGTCAGACGCGATTAAAACTATAGAGGAGCATAGTTCTTATCGTTTCTTTTATAGTGATAACTATCGTGAACTAGACGAGAATGTATCTATTAACGTTAAGGATAAAAAAATTGAGGAGGTTTTAGCCGACCTATTGAAAGAGAAGGGCCTTTCTTATAAAATCCTCGAAAATAATGTTATCGTTATTGCTCCAGCAATTGCTTTTCAGCAGTTTAAGATTACTGGTGTTGTTACTGATTCTCAGAACGGGGAACCACTTCCTGGTGTTTCTGTTGTAATTAATGGTACGACTATAGGTACTTCAACGGATATCGATGGAAATTATTTGATAGAAGCTGGCAATTCCGATGTTGTTTTAATCTTCTCATCTGTAGGGTATATAACAGAAAAGATTGCTGTTAATGGTCAAAAGAAAATTGACGTTAAATTAGTTCCCGATATTAAAAAATTAGAAGAAGTTGTTGTTGTGGGTTATGGCGTACAGAAAAAA
>CAZRMG010000615.1:0-1864 GCA_964601095.1 uncultured Melioribacteraceae bacterium
TGGGCAAAAGGTTTCCCGTTGAAAAATATAATATCGACTTTTACGCGAATATCTCTGAAGGTAATTCCGGTATCAAAACATTAAAGCTCGGTTCTCATGTTTTTAATTATGATAATGGACAGAATAATGTTGCACCTGTACTTTCACAATTAAACATCCCGTTATCAGTTACTCGCGAACAACAATTTTCATTTTCGATTAAAGCAGATGATCCGAATGGAATGTTCGATATAGCTTCGGTTTATTATGAGCTTTATAGACCGGACGGAACAAAAGTTTCAAACAGTAGCGGACTTACAAAATTCCCGATGTTTGATGACGGTGTAACAGCCGGAGATAAAACAAAAGGCGATGGAATTTATACTGTTGCTTTAACTTTTCCGGCAAATCAAGAAGCAGGAAAATGGAAGTTTGTTTTTTACGCAGCAGACAGAAACGGATTGATAAGCGATCCAATAACAAATGAACTCACAGTCAATTAAGGTGATATGAAAAAGACAATAGTCATTTTATTTGCGTTTGTATCATTAAACATCCTTGGGCAAAATTTACCCAAGAGTTATAGTTTGGATGAAACCAAACTATCGAAAGCAAGCGATGAGACTCAAGCCAGCAATACCGTTGAAAGAATTGTTGTCAACGGAAATACGGTTTGGTTTGGTACGTCTCGCGGATTAAGTAAAACAACAGACGGCGGAAATTCTTTTACGAATTTTTATAATGACGAAGTATTCGGAACCGAAAGTATTTCTGCGGTCGGCTATTACGATGGTGTTATCTGGGCGGCAAAATGGCATTCTGAAAAAATTTCAGGCAGTAATGTCCCAACCGGTGGCGGATTAGTTTATTCACTCGATGAAGGTGAGAACTGGGTTAAAATTGACCAGCCTGTCGATGACCCCGGTGATTCGTCTATTGTTTACGGAATAAATAATATCCGCGCATTGCCCGTAACAGTTCCACAGCAAAATTTTGTTTACCAAATGGCTTTTACAAAAAACACAATTTGGATTACTACATTTGCTGGCGGATTAAGAAAATCTACAGATATGGGAAAAACCTGGCAAAGAATAATTTTACCGCCGGATAATTTGGATTCTATAAAACCTACTGATCAATTAAATTTTTCTTTACAGCCGCAAGCGGGTAACTTCGGGAAAGAGTCAAATCTAAATCATAGAGTGTTTTCAGTAGTGGTTGTTGATGATGATACAATTTACGTAGGCACTGCTGGTGGAATAAATAAAAGTACTGATGGCGGTGTAAGTTGGGTAAAATTTAATCATGCAAATCAAAGTAAATCGATTTCCGGTAATTTTGTTTTGAGAATGAAATATAATTACGCGGACAATTCATTATGGGCTGCAACATGGAAAGCTGAAGGGCAATCTGAATATTATGGAGTGAGTGTTACGCGGAATGGTGGTAAATCTTGGGATATTTTTTTACAGGACGAGAAAGCTCACGAATTTGCTTTTAAAAATACTGGCATCGCACCAAATTATTTATCTACTGTTGTTTTTGCTGCCACCGAAAACGGCTTGTTTCGATCAAACAATCTTGGCGGCACTTGGATTTTATCGCCGACGATTGTTGATCACAAGTCAAATTTTATGTTGAATACAAGTAAATTTCTATCAGTTGAATCTCAAAAACTCGATGATAGTGAATTTAATCTATGGTGTGGAACGGACAAAGAGGGTTTGATAAAATATTACGATTACTCGGATTCGTGGAATGGTGACTGGACGATTTTTTTTAATACCGGAAAAAGAATTAATAAAGGAGAAACTTTTGCTTTCCCGAATCCCTTTGCACCCGATGACGAAGTTGTGAAAATTAAATACAATGTTAGTTCTTCCTC
>CAZRMG010000616.1:0-1862 GCA_964601095.1 uncultured Melioribacteraceae bacterium
TGCCATTCACCAAGTTTGAAAATATCCTTTTGCGCAATTGATAAAAGATTATCGTAAAATATTTTTATATCGTCACGAACCGCGTCGAAAGGTTCGCGGCCAAGCTGAACCGGCAGCCGGATTTTTTTTCCTTCGAATTGCCCGTCGTGATATCAATGCATACCTTGAATTGTACTTATAATAACAGCCGCCGCTTTTTCTCTATCCTTTCCAAGCGCGGCGAAAGCTCTTGTTTCATCATGGTTTTCCAAAAACCGCACCGATTTGTTTTGATAACTTTCTTCAGCCCGCAGATGATCCCGAACCGAAAAAACATTTCCAAAGCGAATACGGTCTGTCAACTTTTTATCGTAAGTAAAATCGAAACCGAGCTGTTGAAGCTGCCATTCCAAATCCCAATATGCTTCCGCAATAAATAAAAAATCGCTTCTTATGGTTTTTACTTTATCAATAGCTTCGTTCCAAAATTCCAAGGTGGGAATTTCATAATTTGTTCCTGAGAAAGTTCCCGCCCAAGTATTCCTAAAAACATTATTAAGTATAAGCATAGCCATATCACATCTTACACCGTCGCAAACGTCGGTGAGTTTTAACAATACATCTGTTTGAAATTTTCTCGCCGCTTTTTCAAAATAATTTACTTGAGCAGTATCGAGCCAGGCCGGAAAAAACGGATCGCGTCCGTGCGCGAAATATTTTTCTTCATCATCACTTTTAAAATATGTGTGGGAATCTTTTTCGAAATTTTCTTTGCTGACTTCGAGAAAAACTTCCGGGTTAGATTTTAACAACGCACTGCCAACGCTGTAATGATTAGGAATGAAATCTAAAATCAATCCGAGTTTGTTTTGTTTTAATTTTTCACGGAGTTTGGCAAGTGCTTCATTTCCGCCGAGCGAGGAATTTACTTCGTAGTTGTCAATCGCAAAAGGCGAGCCGATCACATCTTCTTTTTTCCAATCTTTTAATGCCCGTTCGTAACTTTTTACCAACCCGTCTTCAAAACAATATTTTTCAATTATCGAATCGCATGTTTTCCAAACTCCCATCAACCAAACATAATCGATTCCTTTATTTTTTAAATCAGCCCAGTAACTGTTTGGAATTTCATTCAATGATTTTACACCGAATCTTTTAATCCAAACGCGCGTGTTGATTTCATAAACCGAAGGATTGCATTTCATGGCTCACCTCATTGTTTATAAATTTAATAACGCTTTTTTTTCATCCTGAAGTTCTTTGTTCCTCTTAAACAATTCTACATATAAGCGTTCATCTTTCGATTCCGCAATAATTGAATTATTTGTTTTAATCTGCCGCTCGATTTCATACACCATAAAACTTCTTACTGTTTCTTTAGCATGACCAAAAGTATCTTTTTCGATTTTACCGTTGTATGAAAACTCGTCCCATTTTTTACTTATTATATCATCCGTGAGCGTAAGCTTAAAAATAAACGAGCGTAGTTCTTCATTTTCAATTTTATCGATAAGAAAAGAAGGCGAAATTCTATGTTCATTATATCCTTGCGAAACAATTTCTGCAAGAGTTCTATAATTTGTATTCGCAAAATTTTCTATACCGATTTTTTCAAGAATATACTCAACAACATCTTCCTTACCGCTATAAAGTAAACGTATCAATTCTTTTTCATAAGGATTTTCATTTTTAGATGGCGCAATGTTTGACAAACTGTCTGCAACCGAAATTTCTTTTTGAGTCGGCTTGAATTGCCCTGCCGTGTTTCTTGCACGCTGCTGAAGTGCGTTGTTTAATTCCGATTCAATAAGTTTTTCGCGGAGGTTAAATTTTTTGGAAATCGTTTTAAGCAGCATATTTCTTTTCAACTCGTCGCTTACCAA
>CAZRMG010000617.1:0-1854 GCA_964601095.1 uncultured Melioribacteraceae bacterium
CATGAAAACCCTGCATTTTGAAAGCTTCAGCGGTTTCCAAACCGATATACCCTGCCCCAATAATTAAAATCTTTTTAACCGGGTTATTAGTTATATATTGTTGAATTTCAATTAAATCAGGAATTGATTTAAGAGTAAATACATTTTTAATATCCGAAGAAAGCGCCTGTATTTTTTTTGCACGTGAACCGGTTGTTAATATTAATTTATCGTATTTCCTTTCGAATGTTTTTTGAGAAATTAAATCTTTTACAACAATAGTTTTTTCCTTGCAGTTAATCTTTTCAACGAAATGATTAACAAACACTTTAACGCCTTTTTCTTTTTCAAACTTTTCGGGATTATAAAAGACGACATCCTCATAATTTTTTATTTCGCCCGATAAAACATACGGTAATTCGCAAGTTCCGGTAGATATAAAATTACTTGCTTCGAACATAACAACATCAGCATCGGTGGCAATACGTTTTGCCTTTGCCGCCGCTGCCGGTCCCGCGGCGTTACCGCCGACAATTATTATGTCCTTTGGTTTTATCATTACCGAAAATCATTTATCCGGCATGAAATATAGAGAATTTTAAGGTGAGAGTTAATTATTAACTTAATGAAGACATCGATTTTGCAACAAAAGAAATAATTATTTTTCTTTAAATGAAAGCGTCATCGGTACGCCTTCATAACCAAAATGTTTTCTTATAAGATGTTCGAGAAAACGTTTGTAATGTTCCGGTATGTATTTGTGCTCGTTTGCGAAAAAGAAAAATATCGGGTAATAATCGCCGACTTGAGTAATATATTTAATCTTTACTTCTCTACCAGTCGGTGAAGCGGGCGGAGGTGTTTTTTCAATTTCAGGAAGCAATATTTCATTCAATTTACTTGTCGGTATTTTCTTCCTACGCTCATCGTGTATTTTTTTTGCGGCATCAATTAGTTTATAAATTCTTTGTTTCGTTATTGCAGAGATTGTAATTATAGGTATGTAATCTTCTGTTGCAATTCCATCCTTTATTGCATCTTCATATTTCTTTGCAGTGTTTGTTTCTTTTTCTATCAAATCCCATTTATTGATTGCAATGATAATCCCTTTTCTTCTGCGCACGGCCTCTTGAATAATTAATTTATCCTGTTTTTCCAAACCGAGTTCGGCATCGAGCAACAGAACTGCAACATCGCAATCCCATAAAGCGCGGTAAGTTCTTACATTGGAAAAGAATTCTATATTTTCTTTCACTTTAGTTTTCTTACGCAATCCCGCTGTATCGACTAAAACAATTTCATCGCCGTAGTATTTTAGAATTGAATCGATGCTGTCACGTGTTGTACCGGGTATATTTGTTACTATGCTTCTATCATGACCAAGCAAAGAATTTACAAGTGACGATTTACCAACATTGGGTTTTCCGATTACGGCGAGATGCAAACGCGGATCGGGTTTACCGCTTTCTTCAGGGAATTTAAGATGTGAATGAAGATCATCTAAAAAATCGCCGAGATTTCTGCCATTTAAAGCCGAAACATCATAAGTATTATTAAAACCAAGTTCGTAAAAATCTGCAATGTTCATCCCGAGATCGGGACTGTCCAATTTATTAACTAATAGGAAATAAGGTTTTGCAGATTTACGAAGCATTCGAGCAATTTCTTTATCAATCGGCGTTAAACCAATCTTACCGTCAACAACAAAAAGAATTGCATCGGATTCTTCAAGAGCAATTTCAACTTGTTCACGAATTGCTGTTTCAAAAAGATCTTCCGAATCGGGCACATACCCACCGGTATCGATTATGCGGAAGTGTTTTCCGTTCCATTCAACATCGCCGTAAACTCTGTCGCGCGTAACGCCGCTAACAT
>CAZRMG010000618.1:0-1851 GCA_964601095.1 uncultured Melioribacteraceae bacterium
GCCGCTGTGTTCGCCTGCAAGCGGATTAAAAAATGTTTCAGTGTTTACAACTTTCTTTTGCTCGTCCAGTTCACATACGTAAAACTTAGAACATCTTCCGAAATGTTCGGCAACTCTTTCTTCGGTGCCGTTTTCTTCAATTGCAATTGCTATTCTTTGGTTCATATTTCTCTCTGTTTATTGTTGATGAATATCTTTTTTAAATTTTTTACGGTGTCTTTTTCTATTTCTTCCAAAGGTATAATTCTCATTTATTAAATCTATCTGTAATAATTTTTCTTCTTTCAACAAACGGATCGCTTCGTTTGCATTTGCGTTTTTGTGATGATAAACTTTTATGTTAGCCGATGCGAAAAACCGGAATGGATTAATCCCGATGTTGTTAACAATAACAGCATCAATATTTTTTTCTATAAGAAATCTTACAGATTGTATCCCAGCCCCGCCCAATTCATTTGTGAACGGGTTGGGAATTATATCTTCCGTTTCATCTTCCGTATTATGAATAAAGAAGTATTTACTTCTTCCAAAAATTTCTGAAATGGGAGATGATTTTTCCGGTTTCTCAATTGCAACGGCTATTTTTCCCGCGATGCGGGATTTAGTTTTACTCAACATTTTTTATTTATTTCCGAATCCTCTTCCGCGTCCTCTGCCGCCGCCAAAACGGTTTCCCATTCCGCCGCCGCCTCGTGGTCTTCCGCCGCGTCCTAAACCGTAAACTACATCTTTGACTTCGGCATTATTTTCAGTTGATTTATCGGTTTGTGTTGTTTGATTATTTACGCAGCGCCCTCTTCTTCTACCGGTCATTGCGCCTTGACCTTGTGGACCTGTTTTATCGAAACCCGGCATAATTGCCTCCTTTATTTTTGTTTGTTATTATTAGTTAAACCAAATGATTTTTTAACAACCATTCATCATTATAAATAGTAGAAAAATATTTGTACCCTGAATCGCAAATAAGAGTTACAATATTTGCTTCTTTATCAATTTCATTAGCTAGCTTAACAGCACCCCAAATGTTTGCACCGCTGGAACCGCCGGCAATAATACCTTCTTCGGATGCGAGTTTTTTTGTCCATTCAATCGCGGTTTTACTTTCAATTTGGTACATATCGTCAAGCAATTCAATTTGAGCGGTTTTTATCAAAAATTCATCACCTATTCCTTCGATTAAATAACGCGATGGAGTTATTAATTTTTTCTCTTTGAAATAGTTATAGAATACCGAACCTACCGGGTCTATGCCTATTACTTTTATATTCGGGTTTTTCTCTTTCAAAAATTTTCCTGCACCGATAATTGTTCCGCCGGTTCCAATTCCTCCGATTAAATAATCAATCCTTCCTTCGAACTGCTGCCATATTTCCGGACCTGTTGTTGCATAATGTGTTTCATTGTTATCAAGATTATTATGTTGATCCACATAGAAAAGCGACGGTTCTACCCTTGCAAGATTATGAGCATATTGATTATAAGATTTAGGATGATCGGGCGGCAATGAAGCATCAACCTTTATAACATCTACACCGAGCACTTCGAGCATTTTTATTTTTTCGGGACTTGTAGTATTTCTAATAACAATTTTTAATTTGTATCCTTTTTGGCGGCAAACAATTGCCAAACCCATTGCGGTGTTGCCGGAAGAATTTTCGATGATTGTGTCGCCCGGTTTTAATTTCCCTTCGCGTTCGGCTTTCTCAATCATATATTTTGCTATGCGGTCTTTAACGCTGCCGCCGGGATTCATAAATTCCAATTTGGCAAAGATGTTTGCTTTTAAATTTTTTGAAATGTTTCCAAGTTTAACACACGGTGTTCTTCCGATTGCTTCCAAAACATTATTGT
>CAZRMG010000619.1:0-1840 GCA_964601095.1 uncultured Melioribacteraceae bacterium
GCAATCTTAATTACAATTATAACGAAGCTGCCATGGGCTGGCTGGACAATTCAAACTTCTCAAGTATTTCATACAAGAACAGAGGATGGAATTTCCCAAACCTTGTCGGTTATATGGAAAGCCATGACGAAGAACGAATGATGTTCAAAAATATTCAATATGGAAATTCAAGCGGGAGTTATAACATTAAAAATTTGCCGACAGCTCTTGATAGAATCAAATTAGCTGCAGCGTTTTTCTTTATAGTACCCGGTCCAAAAATGATTTGGCAATTCGGTGAATTGGGTTACGATAAATCTATAAACTTTCCTTCAGGAACGGGTGACGATAGATTAACACCAAAACCAATATTATGGGAATATTATGCCGATACAGACCGCAGAGAATTATTTGATGTATTTGCCGGATTAATAAGATTAAAAAAAGCTTACCCGGTTTTTTCGAGTAGTAATTTTACATTATCAGCTTCCGGCGCCGTTAAAACATTGGATATTTCCGACGATACTATGAGCGTTTCAATACTCGGTAATTTTGATGTTGTCGAAAAGACGACGCAGTTTTATTCAAAATCAATAAACAAGTGGTACGAATTCTTCTCGGGCGACAGCATAAACGTAACTGATGTTTCAACACAAATTAATTTGCAGCCGGGCGAATACAGACTTTATTCATCTAAAAAATTACCTTCGCTTGATGTTATTGTCGGCGTAAAGAATGATGAGAAAAGTATCCCAACAGAATTTATGCTAATGCAGAATTACCCAAATCCTTTTAATCCCACAACAACAATAAATTATGTTGTTGCCAGTGATGCAAAATTTACATCACATAATTTTGTAACATTAAAAATTTATGATGTTCTCGGCAAAGAAATTACAACACTTGTTAACGAATACAAACAGCCCGGTAAATACAGCATTCAATTTTCAAGCGACAACTTTGGATTATCAAGCGGAATATATTTTTACAGATTAACTACCGGAAATTTTTCGCAAACAAAAAAAATGATTCTTTTGAAATAACAATCCATTTTTTTTCGTAGAGACGCGATATATCGCGTCTCTACAAATTTTAATCTATTCTATAAATTTTTCTATCGTATGGTTCTACAGAAATTTTTCCATTAACAAATCCAACATGTTTTTCATCCCATACATCAAACAGTTTTACGTTTTTGCCCATAATACTTCTTAATATTTCAATATCGATTTCTTTCAGGGAATTATCTCCGTTCAACATAACCAACATCAATTCATCTTTATTCTGTTTTGTATAAACATATATGTTATTGATGGGCGGAAGATGAATTAATTTTCCGCTCGAAAGAGATTTATATTTCTTCCGGAGCGAAATTAATTTTTTGAAGAAATCATAAATGTCATTTTCATAATCTGTTCTTCCGCTATTTTCAAACGCACTCGTTGAATTACCGGGGAATCCGCCCCTAAAATCTTCGCGCAAATCACCGTGATCGCTGCCGCCTACAATTCCAATCTCAGTTCCGTATAATATTTGCGGTATCCCCCGCGAGGTTAATAGATGAGTAAAAACAATCTTAACTTTATCAACATTTTTATTCGATATAAACATTGCACGAGCAATATCATGGTTATCCGCAAATACTAATAAATTATTTGGGTTCTCGTACAAATAATCCTTGGCAAGAGCATCATAAAATGAATAAAGTCCTGCTTTCCCGTTTAAATAATCTTCATACGCGTTTTGTAGTGCAAAATCAGTTACAACCGGAAGATGTGTATCAATTTTTTTGAACAACCTTGAACCTTTTTGAAACGGAGCGAGATAAGCAGTTTCACCTGTCCATACTTCACCAACAATA
>CAZRMG010000620.1:0-1834 GCA_964601095.1 uncultured Melioribacteraceae bacterium
ATCTTAACCCGACCTACCGGAGATAAATCATAACGTTCTTCTTCAAAGAACAAACTCTTGAACAGTGTATCTGCGGCTTCTACTGTAGGCGGTTCGCCTGGGCGCATAATACGATAAATATCAAGCAACGCTTCTTCACGGTTACTGTTTTTATCAACAGCAATTGTATTACGCATATATGGGCCAACAACATTGTGATCAATGTCAAGAATTGAAAGCTTTTTAAGACCAAGTTCTTTAACTTTTGCAACTTTTTCAGCCGTTAATTCATCTCCGGCTTCAAGTAGCAATTCACCGGTACTCTCATCCATAACGTCAAGTGCGCTATAACGACCAATAAGATCTTCATTGGTAATCAAAATATTTTCAAGTCCATCGTCCTTTAATTTCTTGGCGCGACGTGGGGTAATTTTTTCTCCCATTTCGACAACAACTTTTCCGTTTTTGGCATTAACTAAATCGGAAATTAGCTTTACACCACGCATTTTGTCGGGATTAAATTCTGTTTCCCACCCTTTTTTATTTAGAGTGTATTGAATCTTGTCATAAAAACAGTCCAGAATTTCTTGCTTGGTCATTCCTTTAATTTTAGAACGATCAGCATCTTCATGCGGTTTCAATTTTGCCAAATAATCTTCGGTTTCTTTACCAAACAAAGCATAAAGAAATGTTGAAACAGGCAATTTACGACGACGGTCAATACGTACGTATAAAACATCCTTCGGATCAAATTCAAAATCCAACCATGAACCACGGTAAGGAATAATACGAGCCGCAAACAGGAATTTACCCGAAGAATGGGTTTTGCCTTTATCATGGTCAAAGAAAACACCGGGTGAACGATGCATTTGCGATACAATAACGCGTTCGGTACCATTAACGATGAATGTACCGTTTTCGGTCATCATCGGCATATCAACCATATAAACTTCTTGTTCTTTAATATCACGGATAGAACGAAGACCGGTGTCTTCGTCAATATCAAAAACAGAAAGACGGAATGTTACCTTTAGCGGCGCCGAATAGGTCATACCGCGTTGATGACATTCATCTGTATCATATTTAGGTTCTTCTAATTCATATGAAACGAATTCCAACTCTGAGCGGTCAGAAAAGTCATGAATTGGAAACACGCTTTTAAATACTTCCTGCAAACCAGTATTGGTTCTTTGGGCGGTTGAAATGCCCCATTGTAAAAATTTTTCATACGAAGAACGTTGAACGTCAATCAAGTTTGGAAGTTCAACAACTTCCTCAATACGTCCAAAGCTCTTACGAACACGTTTACGACCTGTGAATGATTCTGCGGCGGATTGTCTGATGCTCATGATCGGTATCGCTTCCCAAAGGTTCAATGGTTTAATGTTGTCTGAATGACAGACTAATAAAAAAACAAACTCACGACAATACGTGAAAACTTATTTTTGAAACGGCATATGCGAAGGAAGCAAAAACACTTCCTCCGCATTAGCGTTTAGTGAATGGCAAAAGCCACCCTATCTTGCTTATTACTTAAGCTCAACAGCGGCACCTGCTTCTTCCAATTTCTTTTTAAGTTCTTCAGCTTCAGCCTTAGCAACGCCTTCTTTAACAGCTTTAGGAGCGCCGTCAACAAGATCTTTTGCTTCTTTAAGGCCAAGGCCTGTAACTTCACGAACAACTTTAATAACGTTGATTTTGTTAGCACCTGCGCTAGTCAAAACAACATTAAATTCGTCTTTTTCAGCAACGGCAGCAGCACCGGCAACAGCAGCAACAGCTACTGGAGCAGCGGCAGAAACGCCCCACTTTTCTTCAAGTAATTTTGAAAGCTCAGCGGCTTCCATTACTGTTA
>CAZRMG010000621.1:0-1828 GCA_964601095.1 uncultured Melioribacteraceae bacterium
CAACTGTCTTTTAAAGTAACAGTACGGTTGAAAACTAATTTTTCAGGTGACAAATATTTAGTATCAACACAAAAATAACCATGGCGTTCAAACTGAAATTTATCCCCTGGTCTTGAGTTTTCAAGAGTAGGTTCTATTAATACATTTGGAATTATTTCCAGAGAATTCGGGTTAATTTTATCTAACCAATCATCCCCGTTCGGATTTTCAACTGTAAAAAGTCTATCGTATAAACGGACTTCAGCTTCAAAAGCATATTTTGCAGAAACCCAATGAATTGTTCCTTTAACTTTTTTTGTGCTTGTACCGGTTCCGCTTCTCGTTTCAGGATCGTATGAGCATCGTAATTCTACTACTTCACCGTTTTCGTTCTTAATCACCTCTTCACATTTAATTATATATGCATAACGCAAGCGTACTTCGCCGCCGGGTACTAATCTATGAAATCCTTTCGGCGGATTTTCCATAAAGTCGGTCTGTTCAATAAATATTTCTTTTGTGAATTTTATTTTTCTTGTCCCTGCGTCTTTATCTTCAGGATTGTTCACCGCTTCTAATTCTTCTTCACCCTCATAATTTGTAATTACTACTTTCAAAGGTTTTAATACAGCCATTGCGCGATGTGCATGTTTGTTCAAATCATCGCGTATGGCAAACTCAAGAAGTGAAATATCTGTTAACGCATCACGTTTTGCAACGCCGATTATTTCTGCAAAATTTCTTATAGATTCGGAAGTGTAACCTCTTCTTCTATAACCGCTTATCGTAGGCATTCTCGGGTCATCCCAACCGTCAACATGTTTCTCTTTAACAAGCTGCAATAATCTTCTTTTACTCATAACTGTGTACGACAAATTTAAACGCGCAAACTCAATTTGCTGCGGATGATATACTTCTAAAGAATCCAAATACCAATCGTATAACGGTCTATGATTCTCAAATTCCAATGTGCATATTGAATGTGTAATTCCTTCTATTGAATCCTCATTGCCGTGCGCCCAATCGTAAGTTGGATATATGCACCATTTGTTCCCTTGTCTATGATGCTCAGCATGAACTATACGGTACATAATTGGATCGCGCATGTTAAAGTTTGGCGAAGCCATATCAATTTTTGCACGAAGAGTTTTGGAACCGTTTGGGAATTCTCCATTTTTCATTCTTTCAAAAAGATCAAGGTTTTCTTCAACTGTTCTATTTCTATATGGACTTTCTTTGCCCGGTTCTGTTAAAGTACCACGGGTTTGTCTAATTTCATCTCCGTTCAAATCGCAAACGTATGCTTTTCCTTTTTTGATTAAATCAACAGCCCAATTGTACATTTGATCGAAATAATCAGACGCATATAAAACTTCATCTCTAAAATCAGCGCCAAGCCATTTTACATCTTCAATAATAGAATCAACATATTCTTGTTCCTCTTTTTCGGGATTTGTATCGTCGAATCGCAGATTAAATTTACCGTTAAAATCGCGTGCAATCCCATAATTAAGGCAGATTGATTTTGCATGCCCAATATGTAAATACCCGTTTGGTTCAGGCGGAAAACGCGTTGTTATTTCCCTGTCTCCCCATTTTTTTGTTTTTAAATCTTCCTCAATGATTTCATAGATGAAATTCTTTGATTTTGTAGTAGTGTTTTTCGATTCTTCCATAATTTTTCTGTTTACACCAATATTTGTAAAATTTGTATGTAAAGATATAGATTTGAAACACTAATGTCATTTAGTCTAAAAGTGTTTGTTGAAATGTTGAGCCGAAGAAGTAATGGAAATAATAATGTGAAAAAGAATCTTTGTGATTTGGGCTTTACTATTTGCCGAGTTTT
>CAZRMG010000622.1:0-1813 GCA_964601095.1 uncultured Melioribacteraceae bacterium
TATCTGTTAATCATACATCTAATTTTTCGATTTCGGATAACCTTTTTCAATCGGCAAAGAAAAATCTCGCGACCACTCATTCCATGAACCGAAATAATTGCGGACGTTCTTTATTCCCGCTATCTTTAATGCCATAAAGGTGTTTGATGTTCTCGCTCCTTTAAAACAATAAACATAAACATTGCTGTCATTAGTAATTCCAACGTTTGCAAAAACATTTTTCAATTCTTCGGGTTCTTTAAACCAAGGAATATTATTTTTATAAAACATAGTGTTGTACCATTCAAGCCAGACAGCATTTGGTATTCTGCCCTTGCGTGGTGTAAAATCCGGCCCATACGGCGATGAACTGATAGCAACCCATTCGGCATGATCGCGGCAATCGAGAATAATTATATTTGGATCGTTCAATGCAGCAAGCATCTCTTCATGTGAAATTATAATTGAGTTATCAACATTCGATACAAAATTTTCTTTTTCAATTTTCGGCGATTCTTTAACAACCGGCATTTTTTCATTTATCCACGCTTGATATCCGCCGTGCAGAACCGTTACGTTTTTATGACCGAGATGATTTAGTATGAAATACCCACGGCACGATCGTCCGTAACCGTTATCCATGGCGTCTTCATAAATTATTACACGTTTGTTTTCCGTAATTCCTATCTCTCCGAATACTTTTGCAAAGTGATTTCTCATTGCTTCGTAGCCGCCGTTTTCTTTTGTAGAGAGATATGTAAAAATATCATAAACATTTACAGCGCCGGGAATATGATCAATTACATAATCTTCCGGTTCGCGCGTATCGATTATGATTGTGTTCTCATCGCCAAGAATTTCGTATAACTCATGAATGCTTGTTAGATAGTTTGGAATTATTTTATCGTTTGCCAATTGTGTTTTCAGTTTATGATAAAAGATGTAGTCAAATACAACACTATCGATGAAAACACAAATAAGTTTATTGAATGGAATATATTTATCACCTGAACTTGATTGTACTTTTAATCTTGCTCATGATCATGCTCTTGCTCGTGCCTTTAATTCAGAGCAAGAACAAGAGCAAGTATAAGAGCATGAGCAAGAATAAGCGTAAGATCAAGAATCAGAACAAGGAAAGGAAAAGAGGATTACAAAAACATATCTGCAAGTTTATTTATTTTATCACCCGTTACACGGAAGACAGTCCATTCGTCCATAGGAACGGCGCCGAGGTTTTTATAGAATTGTATCGACGGTTCATTCCAATCGAGTACAGCCCATTCGATTCTTCCGCAATCTCTTTCAACGGCAAGTTTGCCAAGGTAACTCAACAATATTTTTCCGATCCCCTTTCCGCGTAATTCCGGTTTTACGAAAAGATCTTCAAGATAAATCCCAGGTTTACCGAGAAAAGTAGAATAGTTATGGAAAAACAGCATAAATCCGGCAGGTTGATTTTTGTAATCTGCAATTACAACTTCGGCATATTTTGCTTTGCCGAATAAGGTTTTTTTAAGTTGCTCTTCAGTCGCAAAAACTTCATTGGAAAGTTTTTCATATTCGGCTAACGCTTTAATAAAATTAAAAATTGTTGAACCGTCTTTTTCTTCGGCTACACGAAGAGTAATATCATCAATAGTTTTGATATTCATTTTTTCCCGTAAAAACATTTTGCGAATATAAGAATAATTTAGAATGCCGAATAATTATACAAAATTCAAGTAGTGTCTCAGTTTCAATTTAACTGTCATGCCCGAATGTTTTTATCGGGCATCTATTAATAGATTCCCGCTTAAAGCGTGCGGGAATGACATGTGTTGTTTAATCAACC
>CAZRMG010000623.1:0-1813 GCA_964601095.1 uncultured Melioribacteraceae bacterium
CCGGAAGGATTTCCTTTGCAGATTACCACTGCTGCAGTAGAAGCAAATCAAATTACTGCTTCACTTCCGGCGCTTAATACGGCTTCTGTTTTCGGACTGGAAGAAGTTAATCTTTCCGCCAATGCTATTGTTTGTTATTACGATCCGGTAAATCCGGCAGACGAACCTTTCAAGATCATTTCTCTATCTAAAGCAATTGAAAGTTTCGATTTCACACAGATATATAATTTGGATATCGATTATAACGTACTCCAAACATTGACTGCAGCAAAATACCAGCATAGTATTTTGTATCTGTGTGTAATCTCAAAAACCGCCGACGGAAAGATTGTTCAAAACTCTTCAACTTATTCCAAACTTAACTAATCATTCAAGGACTGTGAAAGCAGTCCTTATGAAATTCATAACTCACAAATTTGCGCCCCTTCCATGGAATTTACCCCGCTGACAAGCGTGGCTTAAACTTGTTCGTTATCTGCATTCAGCGCAAATTATTCGTCCCGCTTTTTGGCGGGACTCATAAATTGCTTTTCCTCAACACCATCCTTAAAACGTTCGGGCACAATTTTTATCAACCAAAAATTCCGCCCTCACTTTAATTCTTTTTCTTTGCTGCAACCTTATATCATTTTGCCCGCCGATTAACAAGCTTAGTGTTATTCGAATCTTATTGGCCGGTCGGGGCAAGGGTGTATAAACTTGTCTTGCCTTTGCTTTTTTCATTCACTCCCTGCCTCGCGTTGCTTCGGCAAGGCGGGCGTTCATTAAAAAGCAGCAAATACTTCGCCCTTGCCTTGAATCGCCATGTTTACTTACACCATCAGTAAATCTTAATGTCTTTTCGCAAAAGATCATCTAAGCGGGCAAAATATGTTTTTTCTACAACTCAATAGGTGTGTTATGAAAAATAGAATCGTTCATTATTCTAAAAGGCATCATGGTTTCTTAGTGCGTTTAGTCCAGGTAAAAGAAAATTTTATGATTAATGTCTTCTGTCCAAAAGGTGCTTTCTATTCATTTCCGTTTCAGTCGCTTGTTTCTGCCAAAAACTTTCTCGCATCATTCATTAATTCATTAAACTATTTTTTTAGGAGGTAAGCCATGCCATCAACAGATGAAAAGCTACTTAAGAAATTCGAAAAGAAAGAACGGATAATAAAAATCCGTAAATCTCTATCCGAGTTATCGGAAGAACAACGCCAAGCAATTGCTGATAAGTTCGGCATTGTTACTGTGGAAGGTCATTTACTTACACCTTACAACCAATGTTTTTTAGTTGCTCAAAGTGAAGTAAACTTTACTGTAGTTGGCGGATTTCAACAATGGAAGAAAGCCGGTAGGGTTGTTCGAAAAGGTGAACACGGTTTTTTAATCTTTGTCCCTTCAAAAACCAAACAAGAACTTGTCTCGCCACAAGGCGGAGATAATTCCGAAATGATTTCTGATGATGAAGATGTTCACTTTTTCACTGCTACTGTATTTGATATTTCACAAACAGAAGCTATTGCAAAATCGGAAGCTGCATAAGTTTATCCCGCTTCGGCGGGGCTTCCGATTGTTTTCTTTTATTTACTACTTCATTATATTATTACTGTAAATCTTTAGCCGAAAAAATGATCTTTGGACTCACATGAATTGATAAATCGGCGATCAAAAAATGAATGTGAGAAGAAAATTATTAATGTGTTTGAGAGGAACTTTGGAGGAACTTTTTAGCAAATGTTTTGATTTTATAATGCATTGCTAAAATTCACTATTACTCATAATCAGCGGGTCGGAGGTTCAAGTCCTTCTGGGCCCACTCCAAAACCCC
>CAZRMG010000624.1:0-1811 GCA_964601095.1 uncultured Melioribacteraceae bacterium
CGAAAAGCGCAAGATGAAAACATAAAGCTGATTAAAGAACGCGACATGTACAAAATGCGGTACGATCTGCTTTCGGCGGAAATCACGAAATGTCTTGTTGATGTTCGTGAGATAAAATTTCAAATGAACGCCGACATAAATGAAATGGAAGAGGCATTGAATGAATCACAAATATAAATTCAAAGTTTATCGTTCCAGCTACGGCGAAATGAAAACGTTAAAACAATGGATTGAATTTGCAAACCGTCATGATGCAATGTTCGCAACAAGTTCGGCACATAATAAAATTAGAATAGTAACCGGCAGCATACTTCAAGAGAAAGTTTTACGAGAATTAACGGAATGTTTTATATGGAATTAAAAAGAAAAGCCCGTTCACGGCGGGCTTAATGTTTCACAAATAACAATGGAGTCATTCATGGAACACAACAAACTTAATCAACAGGAAACACAAACACAACGGCTGCACTCGGACGGCTTGCCGATAACGCTCGATATGGACGAACCGGGCGGTCCGGTTAAAGACATTGAGCCGCCGACTGCATCGGGTTACAGCAAAGAGCTTGATAAAATTTTCAAAGAATTTTTTCCGGCGTTGTTTCAAAAGGAGGTATGCAATGGCAAATAATTCATTAATGAGATTTACTGAACGCAAGATAGGCGATAATAACCAGCTTCAAATATTTGTGCAGGAAGCTAGATCGGTTGCAAATGTTATCTTCCCGGAAACTCTTCCATTCTCCGATAAGTACTGCAAGCTAGGTGTTGAGATTGTAACTATTGATCCCAACAATTCAAATCACATCTATAAAAACGAAAGCGGCGGATATTGTTTGCACCTAAGCAAACTTAATGAGATTGCCAAAGCGGCCAAGATAAGAGTTGTTGATTCAAAGATACTTGAGCGCCGGGTTGATGAACGCGGACAAGTAACATTTATTTCCCACCAGGTTACGGTTGAATATCGAACGGTTACCGGTGAAATGATCCGCGAATCTTACACGGGTAAATATGATTACTTCAACGATCTCGCGACAAAGAAAGAAGGTCAAGTAAAAAGCCGCCGTAAACATGCAGAGGCACTTGCCGAAAGCAACGCACTTACACGAGCATTCAATAAAGTACTTCCTCAATTGCCGCAGTCTTTTGAAATGAAAGATTTCAGCAAACCGTTTTTAGTTCCATATGTATTGGATGATAAAGATGCACTTATAAAAGATTTGCCGCCCGAAACACAAAACAAAATTCAAGAGGATCTCGCACGTAAACGGCTTGGAATTGCTGATCAGATTTATAAAACTCCTAAACCGCCTATCGAAGATGCTCAAATAATTGACGAGACAATTAAGCCGCCGCAGCCGACTTCAAATCCCAATACCGGAATATCGAAGGAAGATGAAAATAAAATTCTTGCTAATGAATTTCGTCAAGCCACGCAAGAAGAGCGAACCGGGAAAATATTGAACCTTATAAAAATAAAAGATTGGAAGCATCCCCAGGGTGTTGAAGTAACGGCTAAAATGATTGATAAAGCTCCGCTTGAAACACAGATAGCACGCATTGAAGAATTATTGAATATGCCGGACGCTGTTGTTGAGGAGGAGGCGAGTTTATGAAAAATGTCTATATAATATTTCACTTCATAGAAGATTACTTAGGCAGCGGATCAAAAAGACAAGACTTGATTGTTACGTCGAAGAAGAAAATGATCCCAGATTTAATCGAAGACCTTGCACCAACAACATTTCCTGAATCTCCTTATGTAACTGAAGAAAGAAGATTAACAGAGGTATTCTCATTACCAAAAAAAT
>CAZRMG010000625.1:0-1801 GCA_964601095.1 uncultured Melioribacteraceae bacterium
CCAAATAGGTTCGCCGCATCTTAAACATCGAATTCCCTTTTCCATCAAATAATTGACGGCTTGCGGAAGTTCTCGTACCAAATCTTCAATTTCAATTTCTTTTGTTATCTGCATCTTCTTTAACTTCTGTTTTCTTTTTTGAAGGTAAAGCTATGATTAATCCTGCAAAAGCGCCGTATAATGTGGAAATATAAGGATTACTTGTTATCGGGCATGAACCTGTTCTACACCCAATAAAAAAATAATATGCATAACCCAGTGCGGCTCCAATTACAACAGGCGATACTTTTCTTAGTAAAAAATCTTTTGAAATAATCATACGGCAACACTGTTATTCTTCAAAGCTTCTTTTACTTTGTCGAGAACCATTTGTTCCGGCGCCGCCCCTTCAATAAAATTGTTTTCATTTATCACGGTTCTCGGCACACCGCGTACATTATACTTTTGCGAAAGATGCGGGAATTCCGTTGCTTCAACCATATCACTTTTAATTCTTTGATTTACATACGAAAACTTATGTGCGGTTATAACTGCCTGCGGGCAGTAAGGGCATGTAGGAGTTACAAATACCTGCATGTGAATATCGGCATCAATATTTTTAATTTCATTTTCGATCTCCGGTGTTAAACCGCTATTGCCTGTTCCGAGCATTTTAATATCTTCAAGCAATGATGCAAATTCATACCCGCTTGGAATGCCGTAAAATTTTATTCCGAAATCTTTATCATTTTCGTCAAGAAGAACGGTCGCGGGAATTTTATCGACGCCCAACTTTTCTGCATCGCTTTTATCATTCACAAAATTTTTGATTTCGAGAACGAGGTTATCGGAAACCTCCGATAGTTCCGTTAATATTTGTTTTGTTTCCCGACAGTACTGGCATTCAAGTTCCTGTGTAAAAAACAATAGTTTTACTTTTTTTGTTAAAACCGACAATTGATTTTTTAATTCGGCCTTTAGTTTATCATCGAGGTACATTTTTTCTCCAATTAAAATTTTAACTGGTGGTTGGATGTCTCATATCAAAAAAGGATTCGCGAATAAAACGAGAGGTTAATGATTTTTTATTTTGATAAAAAGAATAACATTTAAGAATAATGAATATTATGCGGTAAATTTTATTTCCTGCCTTTGCCCCATTCTAAAACTTCGATTTTCACTTTTACAAGTCCCTTCTCAACAAAGTCCAATTCTTTTGCCGTACCGAGCGATACATCAATTATCCTATCATCGCCGCGTTCCGGCATTTTGTCGTTTATACGTAGAATTACATGTTTGTCGTTTTCAAGATTAGTTATTCTAACAATAGTGTTCATTTGATACGAAGGATGTGCACCAGAAATTCCATTCATATCGTAAACTTCACCGCTGTATGTTATTCTTCCGTTATATTTATCGGCATAGAAAGAAGCAACGCCTGTTTGTCTTTCAAGTACGGGATAATTTTCATACTTCGATAGGTCTTCAATATTTTCTACTGTAATATTTATCGATCGATTTTTGTTGGATATAAAACGTGGACTTGAAGAGCAAGCTTCAAAAAGAAGTGAGCTAAGAATTATTAAAAGTATTATTGGAGCAAATTTTGTTTTCATATTACCAGAATATTGCCTGTTTAAAATAACAAAGGGAGCGGTTAATCGCTCCCTTTTGTTAATTATCGTTCAGAGTACCAGCCGAGATCCCCTGCCCGTAATTTCGCTGGGACAATTGTAGCATAATCTGAAAAAAAAATCTATGCCTTAAATCACTTTTCCTAATTAATTAATCTTTCAAAAAGATATTAAAATTCTTTTATATC
>CAZRMG010000626.1:0-1800 GCA_964601095.1 uncultured Melioribacteraceae bacterium
TTCACTTTTCTTTGCAACACATGGACCGATGAAAACAACTTTCGAATTTTCGCCGTAATTCTTTTTCAAATAACGCCCCATTGCAATCATCGGAGAAACAATTTCTGCAAGTTGAGATACAAGACCGGCATGATATTTTTCGATCAAGTTATATACTGCCGGGCACGGACTGCTAATAATTGTTTTTTCGGGAAATTTTTCGAAATAATTTTTATAATGTTCGCTCACAAGGTCTGCGCCGAAAGCTGCTTCAGTTACTTTTTTAAATCCAATTGATTTAAGAGCCGAGCAAAGCTTATCGTAGTTTTGCGGAAAAGCCGCCGGGAAAGATGGCGCAAGCATCGCTATCGCATTTCCGGATGGTAAATAATCTCGCAGTACTTTTTCGATATCGCTTTGTATTTGCTTTGCGTGCTGTGAACATACCTTAACGCAGTGACCGCAGCTAATGCAACGCTCACCAATTACCACTGCCTGCCCGTTTAATACACGGATTGCCCGCGCAGGGCATTCGCGTACGCACGAGTAACATCTTTTGCAGCGCTGTCCGATTGTCGATACTATTCCCAGCGACATTATTTATCTAATCAATTTGTAAAAGAGCAAATTAAATAGCGCAGATTATGAATCTGCGCTACTGTTTATGCATTTTCTAAAATCTTTTTACGGTCAACATACGAAGTGTGTAATATCTCATGAGCAATGTGACCGTTTGGTTCGCCTAAAAATTCTTTATATAATTTAATCACAGATTCATTTTCGTGCGAACGTCTTGTTTTCATTTTTTCATCTATTTCATAAAGAACCTGAACGCGTTTTCTAACTTTATCGGGTTTTTGATGAATTGGTTGTCCGCCGCCGTTTATACATCCGCCGGGGCATGCCATTACTTCTATAAAATGATATTTTGATTCACCTTTTTCAATTTCGTCTAAAATTGGTCCAACATTTCCGATTCCATTTACAATTGCAACATTAACTTCCAAACCATCAATCGGAATAGTAGCTGATTTAATTCCATCCAATCCTCTAACGGCTTTGAGCTCAAGATTATCCAATTCACGACCGGAAATCTTTGCATAAGCAGTTCTTAACGCTGCTTCCATAACACCGCCGGTAGTACCAAATATTGCCGCAGCACCCGTTGATTCTCCAAGCGGATTATCAAATTCGTCTTCAGGTAAATCGTTAAAATCTATTCCAGCCATTTTGAACATTCGTCGCGAGTTGTTAAAACCGCATCAACATCCTGCATGTGTTCTTCGCTCAATTCAGGACGAACTGATTCAAATTTCTTTACTGTACAAGGCATTATTGAAACCACAAAAATATCTTTAGGATCAAGACCCATTTTCTTCGCGTAATAAGTTTTAATTACAGCGCCTTCCATTTCGTGCGGGGATTTGCATGTTGAAACGTGATCGAGCAATTGCGGTCTGTTTTGTTCAATATATTTAACCCAGCCGGGGCAACAGCTTGTAAACATAGGAAGGGTCTTGCTGTTTGTAACGCGGTTTATTAATTCGGTGGCTTCTTCCATAATTGTTAAGTCGGCAGCAAAGTTTGTATCGAAAACTTTTTTGAAGCCGAGTCTTCTTAAACCTGTTACAAGTTGGCCTGTAGCATTTGTACCAAGCGGGAAATTATATTCTTCACCAATTGATGCGCGTACAGCCGGAGCTACCTGAACAACTGTGTATTTCTTTTTATCAGTAAGTGCGCTCAAAACTTCTTTTGAGTGACTTTTTTCTCTTAATGCCGCGGTAGGACAAACAAGAATACACTGCCCGCATAAAATAC
>CAZRMG010000627.1:0-1796 GCA_964601095.1 uncultured Melioribacteraceae bacterium
GAGCTGTAATTAAATAAACTAAATTTATCCGCGGCGTCCATCAATGTTCTTTCCGAGCTTGTTGCACTTAGAACAAGCAGCGTATCGTCAACCGGAATTTTATCGAGAAACATTTTAATATTTTTTAGCTCTTCTTTATTCTTTTGACTTCTTCCTACAGTATCTATAAGAATTAAATCTTTGTTCTTCAATTTTGAGATTAATTCGGGCATATCTTTCGGTTCATAGGCAACCAATAAATCGATATTGCTGATTTCCGAAAAGATTCTTAATTGATCGATTGCACCGAGACGATAAGTATCAATTGAAATAATGCCGACATCAAGATTATGCAGTATTTTAGATATCGCGGCGAGCTTTGCGATGCTTGTTGTTTTACCTACACCTGTTGGCCCAACGAGTGAAACGATCTTTGATTTCTTGCCTTTTGACAATTTGAAATCTGTTGTTGGAATCATCGACGAAAGGCATGAGATAACATAACTGTCCAGGTTCGATGTATTTAATAAATTTTTGCTTTTCTTCAACTGGTTAACAACCATTTTAATTAAAGGTTTTTGTACTTCGTGATTTATAAGAGTATCAATCACATCTTTTAAATCATTATCAATGGGTTGTTTTACAACAGTATTTAATTTTGATTTTAAATCCTTTTGCGGAAGTGATAATGTGAAAGGATTTTTAATTTTTTCCTTTGACAACAAATTCAGCTCATCAACAAATGAATTTAGCGTTGAAATTTCATTTTTTGTTTGCAGCACATCGCGACTAATAATTTGAGGTTGATTTTGCACCATGGTTTGAGTTTCACTTTCGAATTTCTCTGAAGCCGACGGGACAAATTCTATTTTCTCTTCCTCAATTCCCGATGTGATTTCGAAAAGTCTAACTACATTATCCAGCGTTTTTTCTTCGACAACGCGTGTGCTTAGAATTATTGCCTCTGTACCAAGTTCCTTCTTCATTTTTTCAGTGGCTTCTTTTAGTGTTGGTGCTAAATATTTTTTGATTTTCATTTTAATACCTCAATCTTATCAATGAATTCAATTTCTGCTTCCGACGGTAATTCGGAGTATGATAGTACTACAACATCTTTAAATGATGAGTTGATTAATCTATAGAAATACGGGCGTATTGTTGCCGATGTAATTACAATAGGAATGTATCCGAAGTTTTTAAACTTCTCCAGTGACTTTGAAATTCCGTTATTCAAAGCACGAAGCATATCGGGGCTTAACCCCAAAGTATGTACAGCTTCTTTTTGTTCCTGCAAAGAGCGGGTAATTATGCTCTCAATTTCTTCACTTAAAACCGCTGCGTGAATAATGCCGTTCGAATCTTTATAAATATTTGCAATTGTGTCGCCAATTGAATGACGTGCATATTCCGTAAGTACATCCACGTTTTTTGTAACTCTTGCATAGTCTATTAATGATTCCAAAATTTGAACCATATCTTTGATAGGAATAAACTCGCGTAATAAATTTTGCAAAACTTTTTGAATTGTACCGAGAGCTAAAACGTCTGGGTTTACTTCGTCAATAACAGCAGGGTATTCTGTCTTCAAATTTTCAAGAAGTTTTTTAACTGCCTGGCGTGATAATATCTTATCGAAATTGTGACGTAATGTTTCCTGCAAGTGGGTTGAAAGAACAGACATCGCATCAACAACAGTGTAACCGAGCAATTCCGCACGGTCCTTTTCCTCTTTAGAAATCCAATACGCAGGCATTCTGAATGCCGGGTCTTCTGTTGGAATTCCCTGAAGCGCTTCTTCAATATTTCCCGGATTCATC
>CAZRMG010000628.1:0-1788 GCA_964601095.1 uncultured Melioribacteraceae bacterium
TTTTGCGATAAACATTTTTGAGAAAGTCATGGGCCGCCTTATTTTGCTCTATATTTCTTATTCCATGTAAAGTGCGCCAAAGTTTTTACATGCATTAAAATCGGCTGATTCCAAATTCATTGTGCCGAAAGCATTCCATGCGCTCGGGCGGTAAATTCTTTCTTCCGATACATTATGCATATTTACAGGAATGCGAAGCATCGAAGCAAGAGTAATAAGTTTATCGCCGATATGTCCGTAGCTTATTGCGCCGTGGTTTGCACCCCAATTTGCCATTACAGAATAAACATCTTTAAATGCACCGAAGCCGTTTAATCTTGGGGCAAACCATGTTGTTGGCCAAGTCGGACTTGTTCTTCTTTGTAATGTTTGATCAACATCTTTGGGCAATTCAACTGTATATCCTTCCGCTATTTGAAGAACCGGCCCCAACCCTTTAACTAAATTTATTCTCGACATTGTAACGGGCATTTCACCTTCGGTTAAGAATTGAGAAGAGAAACCCCCGCCGCGGAAATATTCCAATTCTGCCGGGCACCATTTAGTCGCTTTCAAACAAGCGTCGGCTTCGCTTTGAGATATTTCCCAGAAAGGTTTCATCGCTGGTTTACCGTTAAATCTTTGTTTGCCTGTTCCGTCGAGAGTTGATGAACCCGAATTAATTAAATGGATTATTCCGTTCGCGGCTTTGCCTTTTAGTGTTTTATTAGTTACACGCTTTACTGCCTGCGGACTCCAATATGTTCTTACATCGGAAAAAATCTGTGCAGTATTTGTTAACAAATGACCGAACAACATAGCAACACCGTTTAGACTATCATTCTCAGTTGCAACTACAAACGGTTGACGAATACCATTCCAGTCAAAAGATGAATTTAAAATTGCTTCCAAAAAATCCCCGTTAGGGAAATGATCTGTCCAATGTCGCTGACCTTGGAATCCTGCAACTAAAGCATTATGTCCTAATGATTCTTCTATAAACCCGGTTTCAATCAGTTTCGGATTTCCAATCATTAAATCCCGTACAATCATCGTCATTTTAACAACTGTTTCCCATTCATAATCTTTTCTTGCTCTTGAAGATTTATGTTTATTTATATCTTCACCTTCTTTACAATTCTTTTTAGTCCATTCCAAAGCGCGCCGGAATTCTTTTTCATCGTAGATTTTTTCTTCAATCCTTCTTATTAATTCGGACATATCAACATATTCATTTCTCATACCGAGATAATTATTGAAGAAATGTGAGTCAACAACAGAGCCTGCTATTCCCATAGAAACAGAACCAATTGATAAATATGACTTCCCTCTCATTTGTGCTACGGCCAGTCCGGCTTTAGCAAAAGTCAATAATTTTTCTTTTACATCTTTCGGAATTGTTAAATCAGATTTGTCTTGAACATCATGACCGTAAATACCAAATGTTGGTAATCCTAATTGTGAATAGCCAGCGAGAGCCGCAGCAAGATAAACTGCTCCTGGTCTTTCAGTTCCATTAAAACCCCAAACGGCTTTTGGGATCAGCGGATCAGTATCCATTACTTCTGTTCCATAGCACCAGCAAGGAGTTACAGTTAAAGAAACTCCAACGCCTTCTCTCGAAAATTTTTCCGCACACATTGCTGCTTCCGCAACACCACCAATGCATTGATCAGCAATAACACATTCTACCGACAAACCGTTTGGATGACGAAGATTCTTTGTTAAAAAATCTGCAGCCGTTTTTGCCATTTGCATAGTTTGATTTTCAAGTGACTCTCTAACTCCTTTTCTTCTTCCGTCAATTAC
>CAZRMG010000629.1:0-1784 GCA_964601095.1 uncultured Melioribacteraceae bacterium
AAAAACGAAATGCCGCATATTTTAAGAGTGGAATTGATTGCCCGCGAAAGTAATTTGAAAGCAATTGAGTTTTATAAATCGCTCGGGTTCATAATTGAAGGAAGATTGGAACGTAGAATAAAGAGTGTCGGGGGCGGATTTGAAGCCGATATTCCAATGGCGTGGATTCGTTAAATAATAAATGGGGGAACAATGAATATTAAAGTAATAGGTTTCGATGCCGATGATACACTTTGGGTAAACGAGCCGAACTACCAGGAAGTTGAAAGAAAATACTGCTCACTTCTTTCGGACTATTTTGATGCAGAAAATATTTCGGAAGAGCTGCTTAAAACGGAAAAGCACAACATAGAATTATATGGTTTTGGGGCTAAAGGTTTTATGCTGTCGTTAATCGAAACAGCATTGCGGATTTCTAATAATAAAGTATCGAACGAAATTATTTGCGAAATTATAAAACTCGGCAAAGAACTTATCGATATGCCCGTTGAACTTATAAACGGCGTCGAGGAAGTTCTAATTTATCTCAGTAAAAAATATAAATTAATTGTCGCAACAAAAGGCGATCTGCTTGACCAGGAAAGAAAGTTGAGAAAATCCGGTATAGAAAAATATTTTCATCATGTTGAAATTATGAGCGATAAAAAAGAAGAAAATTATGTGAATCTTTTTAAGCATTTGGAAATTGTGCCGGAAGAATTCGTGATGATAGGCAACTCGTTTAAGTCGGATATTCTTCCCGTTGTTAATCTCGGCGGTTATGGAATTTATATTCCTTATCATGTAACATGGCAGCACGAAAAAGCGGATGACTCAACTATTGGCACAATAGATAGAGTTAAGCAGTTGGAAAGCGCTAAAGAGTTGATGGAGATTCTTTGATGAAAAAAGAAATTAATATTGATACATGGGCACGTAAAGATCATTTTAATTTTTTCGGGAAATTTACTGAACCCTTTTGGGGAATTTGCACAAATGTTGACTGCACCAACGCATATTTAAAAGCAAAAGCTGAAGGAGTATCATTCTACCTTTATTACCTGTACTTATCGCTTAAAGTATCGAATGAAATTGATGAATTTAAATACCGTGTTGAAGATGGAAAATTATTTTGTTACGATACTGTTCACGCAGCACCAACAGTAGATAGAGAAGACGGTACTTTTGGATTTGCAATATTTGAGTATAAAGATGAGTTGAATGAATTTATAAGTTTAGCAAAAAAAGAAACTGAAATTGTAAGAGCTGACAAGGGATTGAATATTCCGTTGAATGATAATTTGAATGTAATACATTATTCAACAGTGCCGTGGATACAATTTACGGGCTTATCCCACGCACGTCATTTCGGATTTAATGATTATATACCAAAGATAACATTCGGTAAAATTTACGACGATAATTGTTTTAAGAAACTGCCTATAGCAATTCATGTAAACCATGCTTTAGTTGACGGACTTCATGTAGGAAAATATTTGGAGTTGTTCCAAAAGTATTTGAATGAATAATTTTAAAGAAAAATTTCAAACTATATTTCTGCTGTTCAAATCACGATTTGTATTGTTTTTGATTTCGCTGCTTTTCGTTGTTATTCTACTCGATTTAATTTTTCCCATACATGGATTAAAACCGTATTCAAAAGTAGTTTATGCAAAAGACGGCACACTTCTCTCGGCATATCTTTCGGAAGATGAAAAGTGGCGTATGCGTACCTGGCTTGATGAAGTTTCGCCGGATTTAATAAAAGCAATAATCAAAAAAGAAGACGATTGGTTTTACTTTCA
>CAZRMG010000630.1:0-1774 GCA_964601095.1 uncultured Melioribacteraceae bacterium
CTCGAAGGAAATGTTGTCGAAGGAGATAAAAGACCTTCTTCCGATACGCCGACACACATTGAACTTTATAAAACATTTAAAACAATAAACGGTATTACGCACACTCACAGCAAATATGCAACAATGTTCGCGCAAGCTTGTAAAGAAATTCAATGTCTTGGAACTACACACGCAGACCATTTTTACGGATCGATACCGTTAACACGTTTTCTAACAAAAGAAGAAGTTGAAGAAGCATATGAACTTAATACGGGAAAAATAATAGCAAAGCGTTTCGAAAAGTTGGATCCCGCAGCAACTCCCGGAGTTTTAGTTGCCGGTCATGCGCCTTTTGCTTTCGGAAAGAACGCCGCCGATTCTGTTCGCAATGCTTTAATATTAGAACGAGTTGCAGAAATGGCTCTCGGTACTTATCAAATTTTAACAGGTACTAATTCATTATCCTCAACTTCATTGCCGGAATATATTTCAGAAAAGCATTATCAAAGAAAGCACGGACCGAATGCATATTACGGGCAGAAAAATTATAAATAACATTTAGGAGAAATAGCATGCAAAACATTCCAGAAGTACGGCTTGGCATTGTTGCCGTTAGCCGCGATTGTTTCCCAATAGAACTTTCGCGCAAAAGAAGACAAGCAGTTGTAGCCGAGTGTAAAAAACAAAATATCCCGGTTATCGAAATTGAAACAATTATCGAAAACGAAAATGATGTTTTAAAAGCTCTCGACGAACTTGACGACAAGGACGTTAATGCGATACATCTTTATCTTGGAAATTTTGGACCGGAAGGACCAACAACTTTATTAGCTGAAAGATTCGGCGGACCAACAATGGTTACCGCTGCCGCTGAAGATACTGGCAAGGATCTTATAAACGGTCGCGGCGATGCTTATTGCGGTTTATTAAGCGCATCTTATAATTTCGGTTTACGCGGACTCGATCCCTACATTCCAGAATACCCGATTGGCGATCCGGCAGATACCACAAAAATGATAGCTGAATTTTTACCTATTGCCCGAATTGTTCTCGGCGTTATCAATTTAAAAATATTTACTTTCGGTCCGCGCCCATTTGATTTTGTTACATGCCACGCGCCTATTCAACCGCTTTATGATCTCGGCGTTGAAATTATGGAAAACAGTGAACTCGATCTTTACGATATCGTTCAAGCAGAAAAAGATAATCCGCAGATTAAAGTTGTTGCAAAAGAAATGGCGGCAGAACTCGGCAAGGGAAACACATATCCAGATCTTCTCGAAAAACTTGCGCAATACGAAATTGCTTTAGAAAAATTTATGAATGCAAATCTGGGCGCATCGGAATACGGGGCGTTTGCAAATAAATGCTGGCCTGCATTCGAAAAATATTTCGGGCATGTTCCGTGTTATTTAAATTCACGTTTGGCGGCGAGAGGAATTCCCGTTGCTTGCGAAGCCGATACTTACGGCGCGCTAAGCGAATACATGTCGGTTTGCGCAACAGAAGTTCAGCCCGCAATTCTTGATATCAACAATTCAGTTCCAAAAGACATGTATGAAGAATTCAAAAATGAAATCGGCGATTATACTTTAAGTGATTTGTGGATGGGTTTCCACTGCGGCAATACTTCCACCGGATGTATCGTTCAACCGGTTATGCAGCATCAATTAATTATGCACAGATTGATGGAGCCGGGTCAAGAACCGAATATTACCCGCGGAACAATTGAAGGACAAATTAAATCGGGACCGATTTCTGTTTTCAGAATTCAATCAACACCCGATGCAAAAAT
>CAZRMG010000631.1:0-298 GCA_964601095.1 uncultured Melioribacteraceae bacterium
AAAATCCCGATGGTAATTTTAATAGAACTGTTTTAAAATTGTTTTCATCCCGTAAAGTTTTCATGCGAGTTCCAACGGGATAACCTTCAGCTGTTTCCCAGCCAAGCTCTTCATAAATGTTAGTTATTTTTAACATCTCACCACCTCTTGCTTTAATTATATTTTTGCAATAGCAGGAATAACTTTACTTCTGCTGTGATCGGCAACCCTTTTAATATATTTAAGTGTTTGTTCAGGAATAGGAACCATTACTTCTTTTGATTCGCATGAAATACCGTTGACCCTTAGAATATTTACA
>CAZRMG010000631.1:308-1768 GCA_964601095.1 uncultured Melioribacteraceae bacterium
CTGACAGAAATTACATTTAAAAATAAAGCCTTAAAACGCATTGGTTCTTTTTCAGAACGGGATGAAATCAGATTATCTGCCGCATCTTCCATCTTCGAAATTTCCTCTTCTTTTACAGTTGTGCTTACCGAAAAAATGTAGGTTTTACTTTTATCGGAAGTAAGGATATTAACAATTTTTTCGAATATTGATTCGGCATAAGTTGGAGAAAACAGCAATAAATTAAGCGCCGATCCGAAAACTAGAATACCCGGATCATTATTTGATAATTTTTGTGAGGCGATATTAATTGATTTGTCCCATACTTCGGGTTTTACAAGATTTGCCCGGATGATATTCTCGCTTTCAATTTCCAATCCATCAATATTTACATCGAGTTGAACAAAAATAATTTTGGACTTATATTCATCTAAGTTCAAACCGGTAATTTCTTTAATACTTTCAGTAATAAAATCGGTACTTGGATATTGAAGTGACATAAAGATTACACTTCCGCCTTTTTTAAGCCAGGCAGAAACAAAAGTCTCACCAATCAAAGGTTTTCCGGTGCCGCCAGGACCAGTAATAATTGTTGACGATTTTACCGGCAGACCGTCCGGCAGCATTTCGTCAATCCATTTGTAACCTGTTAATAGTTTATCCATGTTAATTTCATAAACTCATAAATAATTTAGTGTTGGAATTTTATGCTTTTTTTTGAATACTCTCTTATGTCAAATTTCTTAATCAAATCGCAGTCGCATTTTAAACCGCAATTTTTAAAGAACTCAATTATTGATTCTATTTCTTTATCAGTATGTGATTGCCGGAGATGCCATTTCGAATGGTCAAAATTATTAGCACATCCACCCGCTTTAGTAAATACTTCAAACAGGTATGCCTGTAAAATTGCTATTTCATGTATCGGAACCGGCAGTTCAATATTATTCATGTTTATAACTCCTTACACACAAAATATGCGCTTTGAACAGCTGAGACTACATCACCAACTTTATCCGCATCACCGACAATATAGAATGGAATTTTGTCCTGTAATTTTTCAACAAGTTCTTTATCGGGAATCATACCGGCGGCAACTACGTAAACATCAATTTTATCAATCCAAAAATCATTGAATACATTTTTGCTTTTAAGCATAACCGATGAATTTTTTATACGAGTAACTTTTTTATTTGTGTAGATAACAACATTATTGTTTTGAAGTTTCATCAAATTGAGTTTCCTTGTTACCATTTCCATATCGCGGGCAATATCTTCAAGCATTTCCACAATTATTACTTTGTTGTCATATTCAACCAATGTATTTGCAATTTCGACGCCGATTAATCCGCCGCCGATAATTAAAACATTTTTCCCTTTTGGAATATTACTCTCATATAAAATTTCCGCCCATTTATATTCAGTCAATCCGTCAATATACGGTATGAAAGGTTTTGAGCCGGTTGCCAAAATTACACCGT
>CAZRMG010000632.1:0-901 GCA_964601095.1 uncultured Melioribacteraceae bacterium
CATGTTGCCGGTTCTGCTGAGAAACGCACGGTTCATTTTTTGATGGTAGGATTCTCTGTTTTCTATGTATTCTTCTTTGAGAGCTGTGTTATCGATGTAAGGTGTTTTTCTGACAACAGCGAATGCGTACTTTGTGTTTTGGAGAAAACTTTTCCCGGTGGCTTGGTCAGAAATGTTTAGGTTTAGTAATGTTTGTTTTCGGCTATTGCTTTCTTGCTTGAAGTTTTCGATTCTTTTTCACATAACAGAATGGATCTACCTTTGTTCTTTTTGCAGCCGCAGTCTTGTCGCGATTTCTTCTGAGAGGTTTTTAAGTCCACTTGATAACTCTGCGCTGTTAACCTCAGTTATAGGGTACACGTTACCTTCGTCGTCTATGAATACAAGCTCTAATTTTTTATCACTCATATCGGTCATCTCTTAAATTAATCTTCGTTGTTTATCTTTAAAACCGGGGGGACCACGACTGCTTAACTCCTTACGCCATCTCAGCTTTCTGCGATGCGTTGAGGATAGTCGGCTTCCCCTAATACCTTTCTTCGTTAGAAAGGGCACAAAATAGAGTTATTGCGTGTTGTTGATGCTTATTCTTTTTTGGTTACCCATGTCTTTATTGCGTCTTCGACGGCGCGAGACAGGTCGCCTTTTTTTCCGCCGAATTTTTGGACGGTTTTTATTCTGAGCTGCTTTTCAAGTTCGTCAGGTAAATCCACATTGATTCTGCCCATAGTTCATCTTCGACTTAGCTTTTATGCACTTGGAGTCCGAGAAGCCCTTTCCAGAACCCGATTGAACTCAATTATGTGCACACACACTTATGTGCATAACAACATATAAACATATGCTATTACACACCATTCTAATATGAAAAAATGTAAGCAACTGAAAACGCACAAAACAA
>CAZRMG010000632.1:911-1765 GCA_964601095.1 uncultured Melioribacteraceae bacterium
CAACGATTGCGGAATCACCCATAAAACAAATAAGCATTAAGGATTTTTCTAATGATTTGAAGCCATCCATTACCTCTGAAAGGAAGCTAGAAAGAGTGAAAAAATTAGGGTTTGTACTGTTTAGGGTCTAATGTGTAAAAGTTGTTTCCGCCGCCGTGATATATCATGTGTGCGCGTTTTATGTCGTAGCTTTCTGTGAAGGTGCCTGTGTCTGCGTAGGCTTCTTCGATTTTGCCGACGAAAATGGTGTGGTCGCCTGTTGTGAATTTGTCTTCTACTGTGCATTCTATGTGGGCTATGCATTCTTGGATTGCTGGGGCTTTGACTTTTTTGCCGGGAACAGGGGTTAAGCCTGCTTTTTTGAATTTATCAAAACTTCTCCCTGAGAAGGCTCCGCAGGCGATTACAGCTTGCAAGATGTCAACGGGGGGAATGTTTATGATGAATTCGCCGGACTCCTCGATTAACGTGTGAGAGTGCCTGCCGGGGGCGAGGCTGATTGCTACCATGGCGGGTTTTTGGCTGGTCGGCATTGCCCAAGCCACAGTGGCGATGTTTGGTTTACCAGCTTTTCCAACACAAGAAGCCAGCACGGTGTGCATGGGGTGAAGAAGACGAGTGGCAGAAGAATAATTTACATTAGTTTTTGATGACACAACAATTCACCTATAATATGAATGGGTGTTGTTGCGGTTTATTTCTGTTTTTCTACCGCTAACGCCTGAGCTGTTTAGGCGTGGATTTGTTCTAGGCTGAAAACTTGGAGGTCGGCTACGGGCTTCTTTTTTGATGGTGCTTCTGCTACTTTTACGCTTTTAGCGATTTCTTGCCAGGGCAGTCCGTTTAGGAACTGG
>CAZRMG010000633.1:0-1760 GCA_964601095.1 uncultured Melioribacteraceae bacterium
CCACTCCGACTTTATGATGTTAAATGGCTTAGGTAAAATGGAAAATGGAGTATCAATATTCTAAACTTTACTCATCTCATTTAACATTTCCCATTTTCCATATTACTTTTTTAAGCCCTTTCACATACAAAACTTATTGAATAAATTACCTTTAGATAAATATAAAATAAGGAGAATTTATGGCATCGAACCACTCATTTGATATCGTTTCGGAAATTGATTTCCAGGAAGTTGATAATGCAATCAACCAGGCAATTAAAGAAATTCAACAGCGTTATGATTTAAAGGATTCTCACACGGAAATAGTGCTCAACAAAAAGGATAAACTTGTTACAATCAACACCAAGGACGATTATTCGCGCAAACAATCTATTGATATCATTCAAACAAAATTTATAAAGCGCGGAATATCAATAAAGGCATTAAAGTACGATGAACCCGAACCTGCAGCGAACGGAAGATTGAAACAAGTAATTAATCTTCAAAGCGGCATATCAAAGGAAAATGCAAAACTTATTACAAAGATGATTAAAGAAAGCAAAATAAAAGTGAACGCTCAAATACAGGATGAGCAAGTACGCGTGACCGCTTCTAAGATTGATGATTTACAGGATGTTATTAAACTTGTTAAAGAAGCTGATATGGATTTTCCTGTGCAGTTTACGAATTACAAGTAAGAACTATGCTTTCTTCTTTATAAGAAAATGCAAACGCTGTTTTAAAACAAAAACCCCCGGTTAATTGCCGGGGGTTTTTTTATTTACAGATGTCGCAAAAATATTAGAAGCTGTATCTGATACCAAGCATCATTTTCCAGCGAGATGAGTAATCGCTAGCTTGAGCTGCTTCGTTGTTATTTGGTTTTGAGAAACTATAAACCGGTGTATTTGCTTTTCCGTTATGTGTAATACGTTGTTGTAGCACAACTGTTTCGTATGTACCGGCACCGGCTGATTTATTGATACCCCATTCTTTATTCAATAAATTAAGAACATTAAGAATATCTAATCTTACTTGGAATCTTCCCATTCCCCAAAGGTCAGGAATATCTTGAGCAACAGTTAAATCAAAATATTCTTGCCATGGTTCTCTGGCACCGTTTCTTTCAGCAATTTTACCACGGTTCGCACTCAGATATTCGTCATTCTTTATGAAGTTTTCAAAATCAGCATAGTTTTGAGCACTTGCAGAAACATATTGCCCACCGGAAACTGTTCCGAGTAATATTTCAGAACTGTTTCTTGGAATATAGAATAAATCGTTTCTATCAAAACCATCAGCATTTAAGTCACCACGAACGATATATGAGTAAGGCATACCGCTTTGACCATTATAGAACAAAGATATAGTTGTTGGTGCATTTTCAAAGAACATTGCTCTATAAGAAACCGAAGCAAATACTCTATGTTCAATTTCGTATTGAGATGTTGTAAGTGATGGATTATTAGGATCCATGTCAATCGGGCTGTATCTCATTTGAGATTGCGCTTGCGAAGAATTTAAACTGTTTTTGTCTTTAGAATTTCCGTAAGCATAACCAGCATTTACTGACAATCCAAGATTAACATTTCTTTGAACCTGGAAAACTAAATTATATTGATATCCCGAACTTGTGTTATAAAGTTCAAGAACATCTAGGAAGTTTCCGCCGCCGTTGTCAGTGCCACCGTAAAGAGGACGGTTTTCGTTGCTTGTTCCAACTCCACCAATTTTACCAACCGGAGCTTTAAGATTTACTTTTCTATACAACATTTCGTTTA
>CAZRMG010000634.1:0-1747 GCA_964601095.1 uncultured Melioribacteraceae bacterium
TTCACTGCGTTCCTCCTCGCAAAAGTTTTCTTGCCTTTGTATAATTCATATATGCCCGTAACACTCGAATTGAATTTTATTGATAACTGGCAGTTCATACTAACATTGATAGTAGTTTTTTTGTTTGTAGGAATGCTCGCAGGTATTTACCCTGCGTTTTATTTATCGTCTCTTAAACCTATTACGGTTATTAAAGGGAATGCAGTCAATACAAAATCTGGTAAGGTTGGCAAAGGAAGATTAAGAAAAGTATTGGTGTCGTTTCAATTTGTTATTTCTATTACACTAATACTTTCAACAATCTTCATGTTTAAGCAGGTTGATTTTATGAAGAACATGGATTTGGGTTATAATAAATCAAACCTGTTGCACAGCTATATTGAAGCAAACGAATCTAATTCAAATTTTCGAGAACTTCGAAATGCATTACTTACAAATAAAGAAATAATTAATGCTTCAGTATCTTTAAATGCACCTGCTCGCGGATCGTGTGGAAGAGAAATCAACTGGGAAGGCGGCGCCGAAGATCAGAGACTAAATGTGCTGTATAATAATGTTGATTACAATTTTATCAACACGTTTGAAATGGAAATTGCTAAAGGAAGAAATTTTTCTGAAAAATTTCCAACAGATAGTGCCGCGTGTTTAATAAACGAAACTCTCGCTTCGCAGGTCGGCTGGGATAATCCTATCGGTAAAAAACTTTGGGATAAAAAATATACCGTTATTGGAGTTGTTAAAGATTTTCATCCGGTTTCCGTTCATAATAAAATACAGCCGTTTTTAATGACACTTCATAATGGCCAGTTAAGCAAAGAGAATATTTATTGTGTAAGAATTTCCGCAAATGATGTTTCGCAAACCGTGCAGTCTGTTAGAAGTACATTAAAAACATTTTTCCCCAATATAATTTTTGAAGTTCAGTTTTACGATAATGATTTTGATGCAGGCACAATGGCAATTTGGGAAGGAGTTCAAGGTACGTTTGGATTCTTTTCTGCTCTAACAATAATTATTGCTCTTATCGGTTTACTCGGTTTGGTTTCTTTTTCAACAAGACGTAGAACAAAAGAAATAGGAATCCGCAAAGTTCTCGGAGCTTCGGAAAGAGGTTTGTATTTCCTTGTTGTAAAGGAATTTTTAATTATGCTTACAGTTGCAATTGTATTGGCTGCTCCTACTGCATACTTTTTTTTAATTACCTCTCCCGGTGCGTATAAATATAAAGTACAAGCTATGGATTTTATCGTGCCTCTTTTCATAATTATTGCAGTTACTATCATAATTACGCTAAGACAGGTATTAAGCGTTACGAAAGTAAATCCGTCTCAATCATTGCACTATGAGTAGTTTTTTAAAAATATAAATTGAATTACCGTTAGCCACGGAAAGCCGGGTTTCTCAAATACCGTCCCGGCACTTTTAAAAAATGGAGAAAAAATGATAAAGCTAAACGACATCACAAAGTATTACGAAAACAAATTTATCAAAACCTATGTGCTGAGGAATATCAACCTGGAAATAGAAGAAGGAGAATTCGTTTCAATTATGGGACCCTCAGGTGCGGGTAAATCAACACTGCTTTATATAATCGGGATGCTTGATAACGCATCGGAAGGTGAATATTACTTTTATGAAGAACCCGTTCACAAAATGAAAGAGAAAAAACTCGCGGAATTGCACAAATCGCATATCGGGTTTGTATTTCAACAGTATCATTTAATTGACGAACTGACGGTGTATGAGA
>CAZRMG010000635.1:0-1745 GCA_964601095.1 uncultured Melioribacteraceae bacterium
TTTCGATTCACGCGCATCGGTTGGGCAAATTGGAAAAGATACTTTTCGTTTTAGAGAAAAGGCGAGCAAAGAAATTCCAATTCTTATTCAGCAAAATAGGGGAACGGGAGTTGTAAAAAAAGAAACGAAAAGAGTAGTCGGCGGTTGTTAAGTAATAGAACAAGATTTGAAACACTGCAATTTAAGTTTCTTGCTCTTGCTCGTGTTCTTAATCTTACTCCGTTCCACAACTGAATTCTTATCCCGTATTCTCTGCATTAATAGAAGTTGCGGGGTTCATCTCAAAGGTTAAAAGTAAGATTAAAGATGTTGTTAAAAACTTTTTAATTCTTTCAAAACCTTTTTTGTGAGCGGATTCATTCCAACAAAATTTTATTATTGTATTAAAGTCGGGAAACAAAACAGTTATTTTATTTATCTCGCTCGCGTATTTAAATTTCTTTTCTTCAATTGTTTTATTAAAGCGTTTTAGTATAAACGGAGAGATGAAATAAACCCAAACTATCATTATTGCTGATAATCGTACAATCATAATTATGACATCATAAAACAAGTTCTTCTCAAAGCCATTGGTAAAATATGAGATTATAGATACGCCGATAATAAAGAGAATTAATATTATCCCTGTTGGTTTTAGAAACCATCTTTTTTTTCTGTCTGTTTTATTAATATCAAAAATTCCTAAACCGTTATTATTTGCAATGAAGGTTTGTTTCAAATAAAATCTCTGTCGTTCAACAATTGCAGGTAAATCAACTGCAAACAGCCCGGCTAAAACACCCGCGATAATATGAACAGCTGTGTAGAGTATTATTATTAAATAACTGGTGCTTAAAGCCTGCGGATTAACATTAATGCCTACTTGGGAAAAAATATATTCGGCGAATAAATCGATAGAATGCCAAAGTGTATTCCCAAATAGAATTGTTAATAAAATTAGTTTTTGAATTGCAGAAAACAGCATGGCAAAAAAGCCGAGTAATACTGCCGCAATTTTTTGAGAACTGAAAGTTGAAAAAAAGAAGTATCCTAGAATGCCTTGAAGTAATACCGCAAAAAAAGCAGTCAAGGTTGCATGCGGGCTTATTACGGCTTTTACGAGAATAACAATTATAGTAGAACGTAAAATTTCTTTTTTATTGCTTGAAGCAGCGGCTATTAATGTTATGAAAATTACAGCGTAACAGCCTATAAATACACCTTTGAACGGTATCTTTAAAGCATGCAATATGCCGCCGAAAGCAGCTTCGCTGAAAGCCCAAAGTGCAGTTATTCTTTTGGAATCAAAATTTATCTTAACTGAATTTTCAGTAAACAAATTAGTAGTCCGGAATGATGGAATAATTAACTAACATTTATCACCTGTGATTCAAAATTAGTTTAAATAACTAGTCGCTGCAATATCTAATTACTCAGTTGATATAAACATCTTCTTATAGTAGTACGAAAAGCATGGATTTAAGAAATTTTTTGAAAGAAATATTTTTGTATTTTTAGCGCAACAAATGCGGGATAAAATTGAAAGTACTTGTAACGGGCGGGGCGGGCTATATTGGATCACATTTTGTAAAATTATTAAAATCAAACGGGCATGAGCCTGTTGTTGTTGATAATCTTTCACGCGGGCATAAAGAAGCTGTTATTAAAGATGTAATTTTTGAAGAAACCGATATACTGGATTTTCCAGATCTGGCCGATGTTTTTAAGAATCACATGCCGGATGCAGTTGTTCACTTTGCGGCTTT
>CAZRMG010000636.1:0-1743 GCA_964601095.1 uncultured Melioribacteraceae bacterium
TAAACTGAATGTAATAATCCCCCGGTGTTCGTGGTAGCCCAGTTATTACCGCCATCTGTTGTTTTAGAAATTGCACCAAATTCACCTACAGCCCAGCCGTTTTCACTATCAATGAAAAAAACAGAATACAGATAATTACTAAAGTTGCTTTGCTGGCTTGTCCAGGTTTCTCCGCCGTTTGTTGTTTTGAAAATTGAACCTTTCTCGCCAACAATCCAGCCGGTGTTTTGATCTATAAAATAGACGGATCTAAACCAAAACAAATCACTTGTTCCAATAGATTGATTAAACCAGCTTACCCCGCCGTCGGTAGTTTTTAATATTTTACTGCCGGATCCCGCAATCCAACCCGTGCTTTCATTTATGAAATAAATTGACATGTATTGAATATCGGGATCAAAGGAATGAAGTGTCCAGTTATTACCGCCGTCGTTTGTTTTGAAAATAGCGCCGCGTCCGCCGCCGCCCCATCCAATAGCGAATGCGGTGTTTTCATTTACAGCATAGACAGAGTTAAAGTCGCAGTAACCTGTAATTGTTTGCGAAGTCCAATTAGTTCCGTTATCCGTTGTTTTTAGAATTACGTTCGAAGCTCCGGCTATCCAGCCGGTCGTTTCATTTACAAAATGAACGGAAGTTAAGTTTGTTTCTATACCTTCTTGTTTCTGTTGAATCCATTGTGCATGGTTTATTGTACTTATTAATATTGTTAACAATATAATACGTGAATATACTTTCATAATTACTCCCTCTTAGTGAAAAAATATTTTACAAGCATCAGAAAAAATTTTATGAATATTTATTATTTCGCGAGTATCATTTTTTTAGTTGATGAATAATTACCGGCTTGTAAATGATAAAAGTACACACCGCTTGATAATTGTTTATTCCGAATTCCGAATTCCGAACTATATAATCCCGGTTGCTTGAATTCGTCTACTACAGTTGCAATTTCTCTCCCGATCAAATCATATACTTTTATTTTTACATGTGAAGCTTCGGGTATCTGATAATTAATTTTTGTTTCGGGATTAAAGGGATTGGGAAAATTTTGCATCAATTTAAATTCGGTTGATAAATGATTCTCGTCTAAAATATCAGTTGGTATATTAACTTTGAATGTAACTTTTTTCTTAACATATAAATCCTGATCACCTAAGCCATCTTCATATACATAAAGAATAATCGGCCATTCGCCTGTTTCGGTTGGTGTACCGCTAAAATGAGGAGTCTTTTCGTTAATGCTGACACCATAACTAAATGTTGTTTGTTTGATTCCTGGCGGTAAAGTTATTCCAAGATGCTGTTCTAAATTTGTTCTGATAAAATCAGGATTAAATCCTTGAGTCTGTATTGAATACTCGAATTTCTCATCCTTTTTCAGTTCAATAATATCCGGGACTAAAATTTTGGGATAATTTGCTGCATCTGAAAACGAAGTATATAAGATTCCCGTTCCGCCTACGATGACAAATCCACTGTTTCCTACAGCCACTTCGCGTAAATCGCTCCATTCATCAAATCCTAAATTCCTTTCATATATTTTTGAAATATTTGTGTTGAGATCGGTTGAGTATCTTAAATCTGTATTCGGATGACCGCTTATAGCATTTGGTATTATGTATGTACCGTTAGCATATGCAATACTTGTTCCTTTACCCTGGGATATTTCGTTCCAATCAATTCCGTTACTTGATACTCTGATGCTTGAGCGCAGTATGTCGCTAAATCAGTTCAGCAGGA
>CAZRMG010000637.1:0-1742 GCA_964601095.1 uncultured Melioribacteraceae bacterium
GAAAAGCGATTGAGCAACGATAAATTTCTGACATTAATCAAGTCACAAATAAAATTTATGTTGTTAATTACGGCGGGAACAGTATTACAGTAATAGATGGATCGACAAACGAGACGACGAACATTTCTCCCGGCGCCTCCCCTTTTGCCATTGCAATAAACACGAATACAAATAAAATATACGTAGCCAACAGGGGAAGCAACAATGTAACTGTTATCGACGGTAAAACAAATGTTACAAGTACCGTTGCCGCAGGTATTAATCCTTATGCCATCGCGGTCAATCCCTTGACGAATAAAATATATGTAGCTAACAGCGGCAGTAATGATGTTACGATAATCGACGGATTATCTAACGAAACCTCTACAATATCAGTCGGCACAGAACCGCGTGCAATAGCTATTAATACGGCTTCAAATAAAATATACGTATGCAACTGGAAAAGTAATAATGTAACTTCAATAGACGGGAAAACAAACGCAACAACCACAATAACTACTGGGCTACATCCGGAGTATATTGTTTACAATCCCATAAACAATAGAATATATGTATGCAATACCGATGATAACAATGTTACGGTTATAAGCGAACAGAGCATTAATACTGTTCCCGTTGAGACCAACATTTATTCTCAAGACGGCAATGCAACGTCGAACAGAACTCCAGCGTTTTTATTCAGTTCAACTACTCATAATTTTTCTTCAGACTACGGAGTATATTACTCGGTTGATACTTGGCAAGGCGTTTGGAAAAAGCCAGGGAGTTTAAATTCATTCACTGATATTGCCGACACACTTTCGTTAGGAACTCATACCCTGTATGCTTTCGCGGCGGATGGTATGGCATCCACCCCAATCCAATCAGGACGCAGCTCAAATCCGTTTACAAGTGCAATCCAGGCATATGCATTTACGGTAATTGAAGGACTGGGAACATGCTTTGAAAAAAATGAAGATATGCCGGCAGAGTATGTTCTTAACCAGAATTATCCGAATCCTTTCAACCCCACAACTACTATTAATTTTCATCTTCCCCAAAATGGTTTTGTTACATTGAAGATTTATGATATACTCGGCAAAGAAATAGAAACCTTGGTAAGCGATTACAAACAAACCGGTGATTATAGAATCAACTTTGATGGAAGTAATTTAACAAGCGGAATATATGTTTATTACATAAGAGCAAATAATTTTATTCAATCAAAGAAGATGATGCTCATCAAATAGGATTTTGCATTTAGAAGGCGGAAGTATAACGATTGTCTTAACGCAATCAATTATTTTATTAAGCAGTGTTTCGATTTAAAGATTGATAAAGTGACATTTGTCATTCCCGCGCGCTTTTAGCGGGAATCTATGGATGGATGCCCGATAAAGACTTTCGGGCATGACAGTCAAATTGAAATTGAGATACTACCTTTTATTATTATATCAACTAGTCAAGTAAAATTATTTTAAAATTTTTTTCCAAAAAACAATTTGTTTTTTGACTTCGGATGGCGAGGTCCCGCCGGAGGATTTTTTATTTTCTACACTTTTACGAGAGGTTAAAAGCTCGTAAATATCTTTTTCGAATTTCGGCGAGATCTTTTTATACTCGGCGATAGTAAGTTCATTTAATTTCTTATTTTGATCAACACACAACGCCACGATATTTCCAACAATGTGGTGAGCTTGTCTAAACGGTACATTTTTACGGACAAGATAATCAACCAAATCTGTGGATAACAATAAGTCGCC
>CAZRMG010000638.1:0-1737 GCA_964601095.1 uncultured Melioribacteraceae bacterium
TCCGTTCAATTTTGAAGCCGGTTTGTACCAGCGCAAACAGGATTCGACTTATGTTGAAAGAACTATCGAAGGCAAATTGGAATTTCTTGCTACTCAAGATATATCCGCATCGGTTGTTGTTAATTCACAATCCACAATCCCCACAGAAAGAAAAGATCAAAGGTTTACAGTATTCAACTCGAGTGCATTTACTTCAGGAGTGAATTTAAAGATAGATACGCGCGATGATTTTTATGCGCCTACCAAAGGATTACTTTTATTAAATGCATATAAGTTTACTTCAAAAAATATTTCCGGTCCAATTGAATTTATAACTCCCGAAACAAAAACTAAAACAACATTCCAGCGGCTCGAATTGGATTTTTTATTTTTTCTAGAATTATTCAAAGACCAAATTGCCGCACTTGGAGTTCACGCTCGCGAATTAAGAGGAAACGATGTTGAGATTAGCGATCTTTATTTTCTGGGGGGAACTTCCTCAATGCGCGGATACCGCGAAAAACAATTTATGGGCAACAGAATATTTTGGTCAAATCTCGAATACAGATATTTATTGACAAGAAGATCATTCGCGTTTTTATTTTTTGATACGGGTTATTACCTGCGCAATGGAAATGAATCAAAGAGCATAAATGAATTATCCGATTTTAAAACCGGCTACGGATTCGGCTTGAATATTGAAACCGGTCTCGGAGTACTCGGAGTTAGTTTTGCTCTCGGCAAAGGTGATTCCTTCAGCGACGGTAAAATACATTTTGGAATAATTAATGAATTTTAATTTACTTTCATTACGTTTCAGTTACGTATTTGAGAAGTACTATTTTTTAATTATTAATTTCCTTTGTCTCGCTTATGAATAACTTAAAACAATTCGACAAGAATTTTATTTCTCATGAAGCGAAAATTATTGCGGGCACAGATGAAGCAGGGCGCGGACCAATTGCGGGACCAGTTGTTGCAGCAGCGGTAATTTTCGATAAAAAAATTTTCCATCCCGGAATAAATGATTCAAAAAAACTTAACGAAAAAAAACGCGATGAGTTTTATGATTGGATAATTTCAAATTGTGTCTCGTACGGAATATCAATTATTGACCATATAGAAATTGATGAAATAAATATTCTTCAAGCATCGTTAAAAGCAATGAAGAGTGCTGTCGCACAGCTAAAAGTCAAACCAGATTTAATTTTAATCGACGGAAATAAATCATTTGTTTCAGGAATCCCTACCAAACCAATTGTTAAAGGTGATGCAAAATCTTTCTCAATTGCAGCGGCTTCAATTATAGCCAAAGTAACCCGTGATAAAATAATGCTTGAAGCATCTCAAAAATATCCAGAGTATTTTTGGCACAAGAACAAAGGTTATCCAACAAAAAAACATATAGAAGCGGTAAGAAATTTCGGCATTACTCCTTTACATAGAAAAACTTTTTTAAGTAAAATTTTGACCTCCCCCATGTCCCTCTGCTAGATTAGGAGGGGGAATCAAAAGGGGTGGTTCTAAAATTATGGAACAAAACAAACGTTCAACAGGCAGCAAAGGCGAAGACATTGCATGCGAATTCCTAAAAAATCTCGGTTACGAAATAATTGAAAGGAATTACCAATACGGTCACGGCGAAATCGATATAATAGCAAAAGATAAAGACGAGTTTGTTTTCGTTGAAGTTAAATACCGCAAAAGTTTAGAATACGGTTCACCAGAAACTGCAGTTACTAAATCCAAACAAAAACA
>CAZRMG010000639.1:0-1719 GCA_964601095.1 uncultured Melioribacteraceae bacterium
ATAAAAGAGAAAGCGTCAAAAGTCGGGGTTAAAAATACTTTACCGCTCACCGAGCTTAAAACAGTTGTCGATAAAGCCATTTCGCAAAAAAGAAAAATACATTTTATACCGCAGTACCGTTACGACAATATGCTTTTCCTCCAGCAATTATTAGGCATCGACGCTCTCCGTATAAACGAATATGCCTCCAAAGAATTGATTATTGCCGTTGCGGAACAACGCGCAATAAAATCAAAAGAAGAAATAGCGGAAATTGAAAAAGCAATTGAAGTTTCATACGAGATGCACGTTGCCGCAATGCGTTTTGCAAAACCCGGGATGCTCGAAAAAGAAATTGCAGGGTTTATCGAGGGACTTGCTTACACATTGGGTGCCGGAATATCTTTTCCAATTATTTTCTCGCGGCACGGGGAAACACTTCACAATCATCATCACAATAATATTCTACAAAAAGGAGATATAGTTGTAAACGACAGCGGTGTTGAATCGGCGCTTCATTACGCGAGCGATATTACACGAACTTTCCCCGTAAGCGGAAAATTTTCACCGCGTCAAAAAGATATTTATGAAATAGTACTCGCCTCTCAACTCGCTTCAATTAAAAACATAAAACCCGGAGTAAGCTATAAAGATGTTCATTTAAAATGCGCACTTGTTATTGCCGAAGGATTGAAGGCACTCGGTTTAATGAAAGGTGATATGAAACAAGCGGTTAACGAAGGAGCGCACGCAATGTTCTTTCCGCACGGACTCGGTCACATGCTCGGTCTCGATGTTCACGATCTCGAAAATTTCGGCGAGAACAATTTCGGTTACGATTCCAAAATAAAACGCAGCTCTCAATTCGGTTTAAAATCCTTACGCTTCGGTAAAAAACTTGTACCGGGATTAGTTCTAACTGTTGAGCCCGGAATTTATTTTATACCGGAATTGATTGATAAATGGAAAGCCGAAAAGAAATTTACAAATTTTATAAACTATAAGAATGTTGAAGCATTCCGCAAAGCAGGCGGCATTCGAATTGAAGACGACGTTCTCGTTACAAATAAAGGAAGAAAAGTATTAGGCAAACCGATTCCAAAAACTATTGAAGAAGTTGAAGCTGTCGCTTCTGATAAAATTTAATTTTTATAGATATACTCCGGTAAAAATGCCGGAGTTACTATTTTCTTAAGAATAGATTAGTTTTGTGGTGTCATTTTCGCTTTGACTTGTATTGTTCTCTTTTTATTGACAAACTAAAAGGAGGCGCAACATGAAAGCGGGTATTTTTTTCACGGGCTCGGGTCCGGTTGTTATCATCACTTCTTTCGATTCTTTCACAAATCCAAATCTCGTTAAAAAATTATCATCCAAAGGAATTAAGAAATTTATTGCTTACGAAGTTCCTATGAATATGGCTGTCGAAAAATACGGTCATCATTACGATGTTGTTATGGACGACCTTAAACAGGAAGATGATCTCCGCGTTCTAGATTACGACGGTCATCATATTTTTTCAAAATTTTCATTCAAGGAACTTGGCTCGCCTGTTATTTATGAGACTTAACTAAAACAGGCTTTAAGGTGATTTGTTTTTATAATTTCGACTAAACTAATTATGCCTTTGTAAGTTAGTATTTGTACAATCACATATTATTCAAGAGATTTGAAATATCAATTCATATTGATTATTTTCTAATGCAATTGGTACTTATTAAAGATGAGGTCTCTCATGCC
>CAZRMG010000640.1:0-1715 GCA_964601095.1 uncultured Melioribacteraceae bacterium
TGCTTCATTTTAATCTTCCTTTCGGCTCGGAAGGATCGGAACCGACTATCAAAGAAATCATTGATACCACGATTGAAAAATTTGAAGAGATAATCGGCAAACCGGTATCTAAACTTAATTTGCAGGGTTACCTTGGCGAATTTTTGATTACAATAATTGATTCCAATATTCCCGATGCAATTAAAACCAAAGTTAACGGATATGTAGTTAACGCTTTGACCAATTTTGTTCTTGAAGAAAGTAACTCGGATTCAGAAAGTATTTTGAGACAGTATCTTTTAAAAAGTAATGATGAATTTAAAAATGCTCTAAATAAAAAAATCAATATGTTGTTTGATATCCATTCGCAAAACGACGACAACGAAGTGAAATTATTTACAGAAGAATATATCTATGGAATATTGGACAGCGAAATTAAAGAAATAACAAAAAACATCTTGCTTGCCGAGAATATTAAAGTAACACAACTTCAGCTTCACGATGAAGTCCGTGCCGCCTCCTTGTTTATAATTGAATTATCAAACAAAACAAGCACAACGGAATATTATAACAGGTATAATCATACATTGATAAAATTTGTTGAAACAATGTTCAAGACGCAAAAATCTAGTATGAATGAAATGATTCAGCACGGAATTACAATACACAAAAATATTAATATGGAAACGAACATTGACGGTGATATCGCATGGATTAATAAGGTTATGACAAAGTGCGGCGTTATTGGCTTGGAACAAACGGTGCAGACTCATACAAGAATTGCAACAGACGCAAAGAAAAGAATTTACCCGATACACAAAGCAGACCGTTCGGAAGTTAACAACGATAAGGATTTTTCGGAGCCGCATGAATACATAAAAAATATGGATATAAAACCGGCTTCGGCATTCTTTGGAAAAAGAATGGAAAAGTTCATAGACAACATGGATGAAAATGATTATAGATGTAAAATCATTCAGCACGGTTTGGTAAAAGTTCTTTATGTATTTCAAAAAAGTTACATAAAATATTTAACCGATAATTTCCGTTTGATCCAGGCAGACGAGGTTAGTGTTGAAGATGTGAAGAAATTTATGCCCGATGTTATCTTGTTTTACGGTGCCCCGGAAAAAGTTATATCTTTTCCGCAGGTCGGCTTCTTCGATCTTAAAGGTCCGAAAGGAAATATCAAGACACTTATAACTCCGCTCAAAAAGGAAGTCGATTATTTCGGCAATATTAAAAAGCCGTGGTTGACGATGATGAACGAAAAAGTTAAAGAGATGGGTGGAATTCCTATCCACGGATCTTTATTCGCTGTTGAAGAAGAAGACGGAAGTTTGTTTGTTGTGCAAGTCGCGGGCGACAGCGGTGTCGGCAAATCCGAAATGCTTGCGGCTATGATGTTGAAATGGCTTAAGAAAGATTTGCAGGGAATACGTTCTATCAAAATGATTGCCGGCGATATGTTTTACATTTTTGCCGATGACAGCGGAAATATTTACGGTGTTGGAACTGAAGAAGGTGACTTCTCAAGAGTAACCGATTTCGATCCAGATTTTATTAAGTATTATTATTCGTTATTCGCTAAAGCCGCCGACAGCAATGTTGAAGATTTGAATTCGCGCAGCACTATAAGCGGTTTGTGTGATATTTCAATGCCGTTTAAAATTGATATTATCTTAACTGCCAGCAATTACGCACGCGCCGAAGCGGGGATAACCCGTTATGAAAAT
>CAZRMG010000641.1:0-1144 GCA_964601095.1 uncultured Melioribacteraceae bacterium
CTTTCGGAATAAATCTGAAGCATTGATTTTGCAAGTTCAACTTCAACAAATGCTGAGCGGTTAAGCAGTACAATAATGCCGAGCGGTTTATTCTGCTTGTCGAATAACGGGATGCCGCAATATGAGTCTATTCTTTCATCGGTTAAAATCTGATCGCGGGGAAATAATTTTGCCACGTTATGCGGATAAAAATTCACATGTTTGCCGATAACTGTTTCGCAAGGACTTCCTTCAATTTCATATTCCATATTATCGATCTGATTGCCGTCCCAGTTTCCGCCGAGAACCCGTACTTTTTTTTCTTCATTAATATATTCACCAATAAAAGCCACATCGATATTCAAGCTTTGGCACAAATGCTCTGTAACTTTATTGAACAATTCCATTCCATATAAACTTGAGAAATCAAAAGCCAACTTCTTCAACGAATTTTCTAACCTAATATGGTCGGTTATATCGCGCGATATTCCAATTATACCGTAACAAATATTATTTTTATCGTATAATCCATTTACTTTTATTTCAACCCATATTTTAGAGCCGTTCTTGTGAAATTGTTGAATGACATATTTTCCCTCCGGGAACGTCTTTGTTTCGGAAAGTATTTTATTCTTTTCTTCGGTTACCTTAGAGACTTGTTCATAACTTTCTTTTGTCAGTAATTCTTCAATTGAAAGATCAATAACTTCGTTTGCCGAATAACCTATTAGGTTTAAAATTGACGGGCTGATATATGTAAATTTTCCTTCAAGATTCATCGTCCAAATTACGTCGTTGACGTTCTCTGCAATAATTCTAAAACGATCTTCGCTTTGTTTAAGTTTTTTTTCGATTGAATACCTGTAAAGCGCCGGTTCAATAGTGCTGTATAATTCACTTCTTTGAAATGGTTTTACAAGATAGCCGTAAGGTTCTACAAGTTTTGCACGCGAAATTGTTTTTGCGTCTGAATTAGCCGATAGGAATACAACCGGCACGTCTGTAAAATTTCTAATTATTGACGCTGTTTCAATTCCATCAGTTTTACCTCTCAATGAAATATCCATTAAAATTAAATCCGGCTGTTCATCTTTTACTAATTCTATTGCGCTTTCTGAATTTGTAACAGGTCCTAAAACATCATATCCAAAATATTTTAAAGATA
>CAZRMG010000641.1:1154-1714 GCA_964601095.1 uncultured Melioribacteraceae bacterium
GATAGCTTGATTTCTTCGGCTATTATTAGTTCATCTTCAACTATAAGTATTCTTTTGTTATTTGAATTTATTTGATCAGTCATATTAGATCTCTTTTATGGAACAGAACTTGAACCAATATCATCTAAAAATTCCAACGTTGTAACTTTCTAGCTTCTAAAGTTTTTTATTGTTTCAAGTGATTATTAATATCTTTTACTTTAATTAATTTTGTTTTTTATTAATCATTCGACATGGATTTGGGCTTTTATTTATTATGTTAAGCGGCTTTCCATGTTCATCGAACTAATATGGTTTTTCTATGAAGTCTATACTTTTTGTTGGCGCATTATATTTGGAAATTTATTAGTAAACAAGATTTTCGATTTTCATAAAATAATTTTCTCTTTTTCAACTGATTTCAAGATACCGAAAAATTATCTAAAAGAACATATTTATCCCTTTTACTTTCCAAAAAGTATCGAAAAAAGGACTAAAAAAACTATTTGCTATAAATTTGGAAACCTATGGAATTTCAACTACAAGAAAGTTTGTTTCCGCAGCGGTATAAATTCGATATT
>CAZRMG010000642.1:0-1707 GCA_964601095.1 uncultured Melioribacteraceae bacterium
TATTGATACGATTCGCGGTAAATCAGTCGATCAGGCAATAGAAATTTTACACTTCTCGCCTAAGCATGCATCACAGCCTGCTGAAAAAGTTTTGAGATCTGCTGTGTCTAACTTGATGAACAAAGATGATAACACGAAACACGAAGTTGGCGACCTTTTTGTTAAAGAAGTTTTTGTTAATCAAGGCCCGACTATAAAAAGAATTTCACCCGCTCCTATGGGCAGGGCTTACAGAATAAGAAAAAGATCTAATCACTTAACAATTATTGTTGCTACAAAACAAAAGTAATCGGAGGAAGTTTTGGGTCAGAAGACTAATCCAATCGGTTTTAGGGTTGGAGTAATAAAAGGATGGGAATCTAACTGGTATGAAAACAAGAGTTATTCTCAAAAATTAGTTGAGGATAAAAAACTTAGAACATACGTTAGAAAAAGATTGCAGAATGCCGGAATATCATCTATCAAAATTGATAGAACTTCTAAGAATGTTATTCTGACAATTCATACATCGCGTCCTGGTGTTGTGATCGGTAAAAGCGGTAAAGAAATTGCCCAGATTGAAGAGGAATTGAAAAAAGTTACCGATAAAGAAGTTAAAGTTCAGATCACGGAAATTAAAAGACCCGAACTTGATGCTTACTTGGTAGCCGAAAATATTGCTAAGCAGATCGAAGGAAGAATTTCTTTCAGAAGAGCTATGAAACAAGCGATTCAGTCAGCTATGAGAATGGGTGCCGAAGGAATTAGAATTATGTGCGCCGGCAGATTAGGCGGTGCAGAAATGGCTCGTACTGAACAATATAAAGAAGGTAGAATTCCATTGCATACAATTCGTGCAGATATCGATTATGCTCACGGTAGAGCAGAAACCATTTACGGTTCAATAGGTATCAAAGTGTGGATTTGCCGCGGTGAAATTCTCGGTAAACGTTCAACTGAATAATTGAGATCGAGGAGTTTTTTCAATGTTAATGCCAAAAAGAGTTAAGTTTCGTAAAGCACATAGAGGCAGAAGAAAAGGTGTTGCAACACGTGGTCATCTAGTAAACTTTGGTGACTATGGTTTAAAAGCTCAAGAGCCGGCTTGGATTACAAGCAGACAAATTGAAGCATGCCGCGTTGCTATATCGAGACAAATGAAAAGAGACGGTAAAGTTTGGATAAGAATATTCCCTGATAAACCGGTATCCAAAAAACCTCTTGAAACAAGAATGGGTAAAGGTAAAGGCGCACCGGAATTTTGGGTTGCGGTTGTTTTGCCCGGCAGAATTATGTTTGAAGTTGGAGGAGTTGATAAAGAAACTGCACATGCAGCTTTAACAATTGCATCGCACAAACTGCCGATTAAAACAAAAATTGTTCAACGTCCCGACTTAGAATCATAAAAAGGTTTAAGAAAAAATGAAGATCTACGAAATCAAAGAAATGTCAACCGAGGAAATCAAGAAAAGAGTTCTTGAAGATCAAAAGAATATGGTTGATTTGAGATTCCAAAAGGAATTAAAAAACCTAACTAATACAGCTAAGCTGCGTCTCGTAAAAAAAGATATTGCAAAGATGAAAACAATTCTTAAAGAACGTGAGATGCAGGAAGCCAAAAACTCAAAGACAAATAAGGAGTAATTGTTTTTCCATGGAGACACGCAACTTAAGAAAAGTTAGGATCGGTACTGTAGTCAGCAATAAAATGGATAAAAGCATAATTGT
>CAZRMG010000643.1:0-1707 GCA_964601095.1 uncultured Melioribacteraceae bacterium
TGGTTCAGCCGCGTTGCCCACGTGTTGTTTTAACATAATTTTTACTTGCTTTACATCCGGCGAATTATTCACAAATGGAGTTTTTGTATCATACTTTAAGATATCCAGTTTTTTCATAAGTTGTTTAAGCGGTACACGTCTTCCCTCTTTTACCGGGTGAACTTTAACATCTTTTTGCTGGATATATTTCATGCCGGATTTTTTCATAAACGCCTTACCGTCATCACATGCTTCGCGCGGATATAAATCTTCGGGACATGAATACAACGAGCACAACCCGCACGAGCAGCACAGATCCGCATATTGATTCCACACGGCTTCGCCAGTTGTAGTAAATGCAAGTGATCGCATTACTTTATGCGGCTGGACATCATATCCAAGAAGATATCTTGGGCATAATTCGGTGCAGTAGCTGCATTGATCGCAGGCAGATTTACCGATTCTGTTCATATCTTGTTTTGGTCTATTCATTCTATTAACAAGATAGTGATCGTAAGGAAGAATAATAATTCCGGCTGTGGTTTTAGTAACAACTCCCGACGAATCAAAAGTCAGTTTTCCCATTAGAATACCGCTTACGAATATTCCATAATTGTCGATTGTTGTGCCGCCGGAAAAATTAATTATATCTTGAAAACTTGTTCCAATAGGGACAAAAAAAGATGAGGGATTTTTAACACATCCTGCGACAGTAATAAACTTTTGAATTACAGGTTTATCTTCAACGGCGCGGGAAATATTTAAAAATGTTTCTACATTATTAACAACACAACCGACATCCAAAGGTAAACCGTGAGGAGGAATCAATCTTTTTGTTGCGGCATATACAAGTTCATATTCATCGCCGGAAGGATAAAAATCTCCGAGAAGGCATGTTTCAACTTTTCTATGATTAATGTTTTTATTAACAACTTCAACAGCGAGAGAATTTTTTTCTTTGATACCGAAGAATGCTTTTTTAGCCGAAGTTTGTTCGGTCATTAATTCCACACCCTTCAGAATCTCGGGAGCGAAATTAACCATCAACTCATAATCCTTGTGAATTAACGGTTCACATTCTGCCCCGTTAACTAAAACATATTCTACTTTGGATTTAGCTTTAATATGCGTCGGGAAACCTGCACCGCCCGCACCGACAACTCCTGCATTAAATATTTTGTCTTCGAGGTTCATCCTCAATCTTTTCTTTTTATAACAACTAAAGTTTTGTCATCTTGATAGCTGCTTTCATTAGTAGAAAATTTGATGACATCATCAATAATCGTTTGAACAATTTCTTTTGGAGTAAGGTGAGCATTTTTCGTAATAATCTTTTTTAAACGTTCTTCTTCATAAAATTCATATTTATCATTTGCCGAATCTATAATTCCGTCGGAATAAATTACAAGCACATCACCATCATTAAAATTAATGCTATCGGTTTCGTATTTAGAATTTGGCGCCGGCCCCAGCAATGGCCCCGTTGGTTGAAGCAAAGATATTGTTTTATTTTTTTTGCTGTAAAACATCGGCGGGTTATGCCCCGCATTTGCATATAAAAACAAACCCTTTTTATCGGATGAAATTTCACCGTAAAAAAGCGAAGTAAATCTATCATCGCTGAAAATTTTATTAACAAGTTGGTTCATTCTATTCATCATAGGCGAAATTTTGATTTGAAAAGTACTCGCCATTCTTAAAGCACCTGAAATATACATCGCTTCTGCA
>CAZRMG010000644.1:0-1706 GCA_964601095.1 uncultured Melioribacteraceae bacterium
TCAATCCCGCACGACGAAAACAACCTCGTAGTCAAAGCCGTACGTACTTTAGAAAAAGTGAAAGGCACAACTATTAAGGTGAAGATAAATTTGCATAAGAGAATTCCTTCTCAAGCCGGACTTGGCGGAGGCAGTTCCGATGCTGCGGCAACTTTAATTTCATTAAATGAAATGGCAAGATTAAATCTTAAATATGATCAATTGATTGACATTGCTCTGCAGCTTGGTTCGGATGTTCCGTTCTTCATAAAAGCGAGACCGGCAATTGGAAAATCCCGCGGTGAAATTCTTGAGTTTATTGAACTTGATATTGATCATCCCATATTAATTGTTAACCCGTTAATAAACATTTCCACAAGCGAAGCTTTTCAGAGTATTCAACCTAAAGAAGTTATGTTTGATTTTAAGACGACTATTAAAGATGGCAAATTGGATTTCAGCATTTTAAGAACTCAAGTAACTAATGATTTTGAACAATATGTGTTTTCAAAGTATGACGAGATAAAATCAATAAAAGAAAATATGTATATAAACGGTTCTGAGTTTGCTTTAATGTCGGGCAGCGGCTCTACTGTTTACGGAATCTTCCCGGATTTGGAAAGCGCCGAAAAAGCAAAATCATCTCTGCCCAAAAAATATTTTACATGGATAAGCAAACCGGAAGAATAATACTATCGATAACTATATGATATTATAAGTGGATAATACATAGATATGCCGGTTGTATGAATTGTTTTTTATGAAATAATAGAACACTGATTATCATGACTATCGCAGATTTAGTTTTATCATAGTAAATAATAACCATCATAAAAACTTGCATGCGGCAGGCAGGTCTGCGTTTTGTTTGTTCTTTGTTGAAATATTATGTTATTCTTTTTCCATAATTCACACAACTATTCAAATATGAATTTGAATATAATCCATCAAATCTAAATTGAGTTTTTATCAGATAAGTAGTCCTCGTCGTTAACTTCAAAAATATCATATTGACTTTGCTTAAGAATATACGGCAGCGTAATAAAAATAGAGGTACCTGGTTTATTCACTTCTGATATTTTAGATGGACTTTCAATTTGTATTTCTCCGTCAAGTTTCTCTATTATTTCTTTGACCAAAGACAGGCCTAAGCCGGAACCTTCGTGAATTGCTTTGTTGATATTTGATGCGCGGTAAAACTGTTCGAATACTTTTTTTATTTCCTCGCGTGGAATTCCAATACCGTTATCGGATATTTCAATAAACACATTTTTATCGTCTTCGGTAATACTAAAATCAATCCTTCCATCATGATTAACATATTTAATAGCGTTTGTCAATATATTCGCGAGCGCCAATTCAAGTAGAATTCTATCGGATTTTAATAATCTGTTACCGCATCTGTTATCGACAAAATTGAACTTAATATTTTTTTCTTGGAATGATTCCACCAAACCGTCAATTATCATTGAAACAAGCAAACGCAGATCCACATTCTCGGTAGTTTTGATATCGAGCAGTTTCAGTTTAGAAATACGGAGAACATTATTGATCAATTCAAGTGCATCTGCTGTTCTCTTTTCGGCGCGGATAATTTTTTCGTCAACTTCCGAACTAATTGGACCAATATACTTGTGATGAATTAATTCCAGTATCGACATAACAGCGTTTATCGGCGTTTTAATCTCGTGCACAATCCCGATTGTGTATTTTTGTTTTGCTATTTC
>CAZRMG010000645.1:0-1701 GCA_964601095.1 uncultured Melioribacteraceae bacterium
CTGATTCCTCTGATACGATAACACAAACAACATCTGCCTGTTCTGAAATTCCTATTCCCGCGCGATGCCTCATTCCAAGTTCTATTCCATCCATAGAGGTTTCAGTCGACAAAGGTAATGTACATCGTGCAGCTTCAATAATATCGTTCTTAATTATTACTGCTCCGTCATGCAAAGGTGATCTTGGGAAAAAAATAGAACGCAATAAGTTCTTTGTGATTTTTGAATTGATAATTTCTCCAGTTTCAACAACACCTCGTATTCCGACTGCTTTTACTAAAACTATTAATGCTCCGTGCTGATGCTGGGCTAATTCGAAAGCGGCATCTGTTATTGTATCAACCAAACTATTTTTATCACCTTTTAAGAAAAATTTTACAAAAGGGCTGCGGCCTACTAAAACCAATAATCTTCTTATTTCAGGTTGGAATAAAATTATAAACGCAATAACCCATATATCGGAAATTAATTTGAGAAGCCATCCCAAAGCTTTGAAATTTGCCGCTTGTGTAACAAATGAAAGGAATAATACAATCAATAGTCCGTAAAATATTTGTGCGGCAATGGTTCCGCGGATTACAGAATACAGTTTATAGAATATGGATGATACCAGAACAATATCAATGATATCAAGGAAAGAAACCGATAAAAAACCAATTTTGAAAAGTTCAAACATTATTAAGTGATTCCGGATTTTCGATAAAGAAATTTATTTTTGCAGCGAATGCTGCTTTTTTAACATCGTGTGTACGAATAATTCTTGCACCTTTTTTAATTGCCAAAGTTTCGGCGGCCAATGTGGGTTCTCCCCTTTCGTCAACATTCAAATTGAATGGTTTTCCTAGGAATGTCTTTTTACTTAAACCAATTAAAATAGGAAAACCGATTCCTTTGAATTCATTTAACCTCTTGATTATTTCATAATTATCGAAAACTCTTTTTCCGAATCCAATTCCGGGATCTATAATAATATTTTTTATACCGGATTTTTTTGCTGTTTCGCACTTCGCTAATAAATAATCATAAATTTCAGAAACAACATCTTCATACGAAGGTGAATTCTGCATGTTTTTGGGAGTCCCTTTCATATGCATTAAAACAAGCGTTGCATCAAATTCTTTAACAACTTCAAGCATTGTTTCATCTGAAAAAGAACTTATATCATTAACAATTCTTGCACCTTTTGCCAATGCTTCTTTAGCAATTAATGGTTTTGAAGTATCAATTGAAATAATAGCGTTTGGTTTGTGATGAAGGAGCGCTTCGATAACAGGTATTACACGATTTAACTCCTCATCTGCAGACACAGATTCTGCCCCGGGACGCGTCGATTCTCCCCCAACATCAATAATATCTGCGCCTTGTTCAATTAATTTAATTCCATGATTTACCGCTGCTTCTTTAGAAATATATTTCCCGCCGTCCGAAAAAGAATCCGGCGTAACATTCAATATGCCCATAACATATGCTTTATTCATTGCATAGTTTAGGTTAGATATTCTGAATGCCCGGTTTTCGTACTCCGTAACATTTTGTATAACGTGTGATACTTTGAAACCAATGTCTTCATTACCAATTGCAATAATTTCTTTTGAAAGCTCCTTAAATATTCCGAATGAACCAAGGGCTAGCAGATCATCCTGACCTGTATTTTTGTTTGAGTGTAAATAGCAGATCTCTTTATTCGATAAAATTATTTTT
>CAZRMG010000646.1:0-1698 GCA_964601095.1 uncultured Melioribacteraceae bacterium
TCATTCCGTTAAGTTGAATTTTTTTCCAAACATCTTTTAAATGATAATCGTGTATTGCTCGTTCAACAGAGTGAAGTAACGCGGTTCCGGAATAATCTTCAAAAGAATATCCCGTACCGATTTCCTTGCCTTGCGCAAGATGTTCATTCCAATCGAGTACGGTATCTGCGAGTCCGCCGGTTTTTCGAACAACAGGAACTGTTCCGTATCTAAGAGAATAAATTTGATTTAATCCGCACGGCTCAAAACGCGAAGGCATTAAGAAAATATCTGCCCCTGCTTCTATTAAATGTGAAAGATCATTGTTAAAGCCAATGTACGAGTGAACTTTTTGGGGATGTTTTTCAGCCATTTGCCGGAACATATTTTCATATTTTTTTTCCCCGCTGCCAAGTATAACCCATTGCGCGGATAAATCCATCAATTGGTTTAAAACTGGTGCAATTATATCGAAACCTTTTTGTGCAACAAGCCGAGAGATTATGCCAATCAATGGAGTGCTCTCATTGTATTCGAACCCGAGATGTTCCAGAAGATATTTCTTGTTTTTTTCTTTTCCGGATAAATCGTTGACGGAAAATTTAAATGGTAAATGTTTGTCGGTCTCGGAATTCCAAATGCTGTAATCTATTCCGTTAAGAATTCCATACAAGTCATCTTTCCGAGTTGCAAGACAATCTTGTAATCCTTCTCCGTATTCAACAGTTAATAGCTCATGCGCGTATGTCTCGCTAACTGTGTTAATAATATCGGCAGTATAAATGGCGGTTTTTAAAAAGTTTATACCGCCTGCGTATTCTCCGATTCCGCCTTGTTCGAAAAATCTTGCGGGAATTTCCGCTTTGTGAAAAGCTTGCTTCGCAAATCTGCCCTGGTAAGCCATGTTGTGAATTGTAAAAACCGAAGCGGTTTTGTCAAACATTTTATCCCAGCCGTAATTTTCCTTCAATAAAATAGGTAGTAAAGCTGTTTGCCAATCGTTGCAGTGAAGAATGTCGGGCGCCCATTGTATGCGCTGCAATATTTCAATTATCCCTTTGGAAAAAAGAATGAAGCGTTCGTCTTCATCGTGATCGTTTGTGTAAATTCTAAAACGGTGAAAGTAATGAGGGCAGTCAACAAAATATATTTCTGCATCGGAACCCGGTAGTTTTGCGATGTGAACATGAACATCATAAACATTTCCGTTTACACGAACCGGTATACCGCCGATGCCCCATTGATATTGAAGTCCGTGTGCTTCTTCGCTGAAGGTGTTATACTTCGGCATGAACACTTTTACTTCGTGACCAAGTTTTGCAAGTTCAATAGGCAATGAACCCGCAACATCGGCAAGTCCACCCGTTTTTGCGAAAGGATAAACTTCACTTGATGCGAAAGCGATTTTCATAAAGAACGGTTCCCAATACCAGTTTCAAAAATTTTGCTAAATTTTAATAGCAAAGATAGTTAAAGATTTTTGAAGTTGGATAAAACAGCTTTCCCAAAATTATTCCTAAATCACATATTCTTGCTATGAAGTCATTTAAAAAGCCGTTTGAACGGGCACGGTATTTTTAATCATTCCCCATACCGGGCAAAACTTTTCTTCTGAAAGATCAATTGCTTTTTTAACATCTTCATCAGTAACGTCCGGTGAGATGATAGTAAACTCAAGATTGATGCTTTTAAAATATGTCGGATGTTCCTCACGTCTTT
>CAZRMG010000647.1:0-1697 GCA_964601095.1 uncultured Melioribacteraceae bacterium
CACGGACTTAGAGGCGGTACAAAAGATATGAGCTTGATGAAGAAAAGAACACAATATGATTTATGGTATATTGAAAATTGGTCGTTCCTCCTGGATATTCAAATTATATTGTTAACGGCATGGAGAATGTTTAAGGGCGATCCGAACGCGTATTAGAGTGGATGCCGAGAAAAAATTAAGAAAATCGGAAAATATGAAGATTTGAAGATTGGCGATATAAACGCAAGAAGGTTGAAGGTGGGTAGATTGGAAAGGAAAAAAGATTTAAAACATTTTAGAGATTTAGAAGTTTATGAATTAGCTTTTAAAGATGCGATGAGGATATTTGAAATCACAAAGACTTTTCCATCTGAAGAAAAATATTCTATGACAGATCAAATAAGAAGAGCATCAAGATCCGTATGTTCAAATCTTGCTGAAGCTTGGAGAAAAAGAAAATATAAAGCTGTATTTGTAAATAAACTTACTGATTCAATGCAAGAAGCTTCTGAAACCCAATGTTGGTTAGAATTCGCTTTAAAATGTAATTACATAGAGATTAATGTCTTTGAAGTATTGGATAATGAATATGAAAAAATAATAGCTATGTTAAATTCAATGGGGTATAATGCTGATAAATTTTGCTTCTAGTTACCAGACTTCCTCATTTCATAACTTCCAAATTTCATACATAAACCATTTCAGTATACATTCGTAAATTTGAGCGGACGCGAAATTTGATTTGTTATGATTGTGAAACTAAATTGTATTTGTCGATAAAAAATTATGGTTGTTACAATGAATTATAAAGACACTCTCCTTAAGAAAATAAACGATAAGTCCTCGCTAATCGGTATAATTGGTCTCGGTTATGTTGGATTGCCTTTGGCTTTAACATTTACCGAAAAGGGTTTTAATGTAATAGGATTTGATATTGATGAAAGAAAAATACCTATACTGATGAAGGGTGAATGTTATATCAAACATATCCCGGCGGAAAGAATAAATAATGCGGTTAACAGCAAAAAAATTATTGCCGTATCAGACTTTTCTTTGTTAAGTACTTGTGACGCAATAATTATTTGTGTTCCAACACCGCTTGACGAACATAGAGAACCGGATATAAGTTTTGTCGAAAACTCAGCAAAGATTGTTCAAAAATATATTCGTAAAGGGCAATTAATTGTTCTTGAATCTTCCACGTATCCGGGAACAACCGACGAAGTATTACTCCCGTTATTCGAGGATGTTGAAGTTGATTCGAATAAAATGAAAGTCGGCACCGACTTCTTTCTCGCATTTTCACCCGAACGTGAAGACCCTGGAAACCCGGATTATTCAACGGGAACAATACCCAAAATAGTCGGAGGCATAACACCGAATTGTTTAGAAACAGCATGTGCAATATATAATCACGCGGTTGTTAAAACAGTTCCTGTTTCATCTGCCCGTGTTGCCGAATCTGCAAAGCTGCTTGAGAATATATACAGGTCGGTAAACATTGCGCTTGTAAATGAATTGAAGATTGTATTTGATAAAATGAGAATTGATGTTTGGGAGGTTATCGAAGCGGCAAAAACAAAACCATTTGGTTTCCATGCATTTTATCCGGGTCCCGGTTTGGGCGGCCATTGCATTCCTATCGATCCTTTTTACTTAACATGGAAAGCGCGGGAGTATGATGTTAATACTAAATTTATTGAACTCGCGGGCGAAAT
>CAZRMG010000648.1:0-1687 GCA_964601095.1 uncultured Melioribacteraceae bacterium
TTTTCACAGGGGATTTTATCAAAACTATTAACGGGGGAATTGTTGAAAAAATATAAACAATTGTTTTTAATATTTCTTATTGCTTCTTCATTTTACTCCTGTGAGGAAAATTCATTGTTTATTGATCATGCCGACAATTTTTACGGTGTATGGATTTATGAATCATCGGATAGCAATTTTATTATCATGAAGAAAGCCCAAAACTTTGACGAATCAAAACCCGGGTTCAGTATTAATAAAGATGGAAAATTTATTGAGAGAAAAAATTCCGGCTGGTGCGGCACTCCGCCAATTTCATATTCAAATTACGAAGGCGAGTGGAATAAAAAATCAGATGAATTGTTTGAAGTTAACGTGGGTTTCTGGGGCGGAATAGAACAATATCAAATTAAAATTATCTCTTTGACTGAAATGGAATTAAGATATTCACGGTTACAAATATCAAATTAATTTATCAACGGGGAAATAAAATGCATTATTTATTGATCTATAAAGTCGGGGAAGATTACATTGAAAAACGAGCTTTATACAGAAATGAACATTTAAAACTTGCATGGGAATCACATGATCGCGGCGAGATGATTTTAGGCGGTGCACTCGCCAATCCAATCGATAAAGCAATTTTGTTTTTCAATGGGGATTCACCGGAAGTTGCCGAAAATTTTGCCAAAACTGATCCGTATGTTTTAAACGGTCTCGTTAAAAAATGGGAAGTCAGACAGTGGAACACTGTGGTTGGCGATGAAGCAAGTAATCCATTGCGCTCGGTTTGAAAATACATCATAAAATAAATCTGATATAGCCATGAAAAAAAATATTTTATTCATCGTTTTATTGTTGCCAGTATTAATACTTGCCCAAAGCGGTAAAGTGTTTGATAATCTTTCAATGAATTCCGACATCTTAAAAGGTGAAAGAAAATTTGCAATTTATCTTCCGCCGGATTACGAAACATCACAAAGAAGTTACCCGGTTTTATATTTATTGCACGGCTACGGCGATGATCAATCGGGTTGGATACAATTCGGCGAGGTACTTCGTATAACTGATAATTCTATAAAAGAAGGTATTGCTACACCGTTAATTATTGTTATGCCAAATGCCGACATGCCGTACAAAGGATATGTTAACCGTCCCGATGTTGATTACAACTACGAAGATTTTTTCATAAAGGAATTTATTCCTTATGTTGAAAGTAAATACAGGATAAGAAATGAAAAAAGATACAGGGCTATTGCGGGATTATCGATGGGCGGCGAGGGCACATTTATTAATGCTTTACATCATCCCGAAATGTTTTCGTCGGCGTGTCCTTTAAGCGCGGCTACCGGTCCTTCCGCCAGCGATAGTTTGAATAATTATTATATAATGCGCGGGATGAAAAATATTTCGCAAGAGACAGCAATGGAGTTCTATAAAAACTATAATGTTCTTAATCTAGTTAACAATATGAAGGACGATCAGAAAAAATCGGTGCGCTGGTTTATTGATTGCGGCGATGACGATTTTTTATATGAAGGCAATTCATTGATTCATATAGCTATGAGGAAAAACAATATACCGCATGAATTCAGAATACGCGACGGTGCGCACAACTGGATATACTGGCGCGAATCTCTGCCCGAAGTATTAAAGTTTATATCTGACGCGTTTCATCAACATTAATTTTTACGATTTATCTTTCAAA
>CAZRMG010000649.1:0-1683 GCA_964601095.1 uncultured Melioribacteraceae bacterium
CGGCGCCGTTACGACCGGGTTAGTATATAACCTATTATCAAACAAAACTTATCGTAAAGTTGCCGACGAACTTGAACTAAAAAATAATTCGAAAATACTTTTGATTTCGACAGAGGGAAATACCGACCCGGAAATGTATTCACAAATTTTATCACAATAATTCCGACAGGGGAGAAAGTGAAAAAGTACATTTTGTTAATTCTTATTGTTTTATCACAGGCAATAGCCGCCCAAAGTAATTTCCTAATTCAAAATATCGGCGGTAGAAAAACAACAACGCTTAACGGTGAATGGAAAATCATAATTGACCCTTATGAAAACGGATATTACAATTACCGTTATGAACCCGACCCAAACGGATTTTTTCGAAATACCAAACCGGCAAATAAAACAGAACGAATCGAATACGATTTCGACAATTCCGAATCTATTACAGTTCCGGGCGATTGGAATTCCCAACTTGAAAAATTATTTTTTTATGAAGGAACTGTTTGGTATAAAAAATCTTTCAAATACGAAAAGAAAGAAAACCGCAGAATCTTTATTCACTTTGGCGCAATAAATTATCAATGTCATGTTTATTTTAATAGTGAAAAAATCGGCGAACACACAGGCGGATTTACCCCGTTCAATTTTGAAATTACGGAAAAAATTAAAGACGGCGAAAATTTTGTCATCGTAAAAGCAGACAATAAACGTTTACGCGAAGGTGTTCCCACGCTGAATACCGATTGGTGGAATTACGGCGGAATTACACGGGATGTAAACATTGTCGATATGCCGCAAACTTTTATACAAGACTACTTTTTTCAATTAAATAAAAACTCGAACAATAAAATCTCCGGCTGGATAAAATTAAACGGAAACACACACAACACAGAAGTTAAAGTTGAAATCCCGGAATTAAATCTTTCCAAAAATTTAAAAGTCGATACAAAAGGATTTTTAGAAATTAATTTTAACGCCAACCCGGTTTTATGGTCGCCAAGCAATCCGAAACTCTACGAAATAAAAATTATTTCCGAGGAAGACACGGTTTATGATAAAATAGGTTTTAGAAATATTTCTGTTGAAGGAAACGATATTTTACTGAACGGCAAAAAAATATTTTTAAAAGGGATTTCCATTCATGAAGAAGCTCCTGTACGAAACGGACGTGCAAATTCTGTAAAAGATGCACAGACACTTTTAACATGGGCGAAAGAACTTGGTTGTAATTTTGTGCGGCTCGCACACTACCCGCACAACGAGAATATGATTCGCGAAGCCGAAAAAATGGGAATTCTTGTTTGGTCTGAAATTCCGGTCTATTGGACAATCCTATGGGATAACAAAATAACTTATGAAAATGCATCGAATCAATTGTGTGAAATGATCGGACGTGATAAAAACCGTGCGCCGATAATTCTTTGGTCGGTCGCAAATGAAACTCCGAGAAGCCAACCCCGTTTAGAGTTTCTGAAGAAATTAATTTCTAAAGCACGGGAGTTGGACCCCACAAGACTAATTACTGCGGCAACAGAAATTCATTACACGAATTCAAACACAATTATGCTCAACGATCCGCTCGGTGAATTCCTTGATGTTCTTGGCTGCAACGAATACATAGGATGGTACGACGGACTTCCCCAAAAAGCAGATACCATCAATTGGCAGTCGGTTTTTAACAAGCCCTTAATTATG
>CAZRMG010000650.1:0-1680 GCA_964601095.1 uncultured Melioribacteraceae bacterium
GTATTGCATCTGATTTTTGTAAAAACGGTTTTATCATTTCGGGTAATTCCATTGTTGAAGGCAATCCGTAAGGAGCTAATGGAACAGCACCAAGAACAATTATAGCTTCGGGTAGAACGCATTTATTTAATGGAATTCCCGCCACGGCAAAACTTGTTGCATAAGGCGGATGAGCATGAACAACAGATTTGATATCCGGGCGCTCTTTGTAAACATCGATGTGCATTTTAACTTCGCTGGAAGGTTTATACTTTCCGTTTTGTTCAATTACATTGCCGTCGATATCGCAGAGTATAATCATCTCTTCCGTCATAAAACCTTTGCTGATACCTGTTGCAGTCGTCAGTAATTCTTTTTCATTTAATTTAACAGAGATATTACCGTCGTTTGCGGCTACGTAACCGCGTGTCCAAATTCTTCTTCCTATTTCAATGATATCTTCTTTTACTCTCTTAATAATTTTTTCCACCTTTAACTCCCGTTAACTTTTATCAATAAATCATTTGTATTTTTTAGATTAATGAATGGTACTAATCTGCAATTTGCTCTAAAATTACATAAATGAAAAAATTATTTTATCTCACCTTGAATGTAAGCAGAAAAAGGTATTTCTCCCTGCTTACCTACAAACTTAGCATCGGGCACTTCAATTTTAAATGTATGATTTCCTTTTTCTAAAATGTCCAGATCATAAACTCGAATAGGAATATTATCTCCAGGACACCAATTGCTAAACGAACTCCATTCAGATTCAGTCCTTGCTTTTGTTCCGTAAATACCGTTACTCTGCGTATTATATGTTCTAAAAGGTTCGCAGGATTTACCGCCCGGTTTATAAACGCTGATAAGTATATTATTAAAATAAATATAATGATCTCTTCTGTTGTACTCTTCACCGCCGCTGTTGGCGCCGTGGTTTGAAGTTATTAAATATACTTTTGCATTTTTGATAGAGGATGTTAATTCAATCGGTAAAGATTTAATTGTCTTTCCAACTTCATCAGTATCTTTATAATTATTTAGATATACATAACTCGCTATCGGAGCTAAGTATTGGTTGTTTGCCTTCAAGTTTTCATCAGTCGATGTTAAATTAACTGTTCCATAAAATGTATAATTTTTTCCATCGCAGCCGGCTATTTGTTTGTTTGCAGCATATGGCACACCAAATACGTCGAGCTCCATCCAAAAATCATATTTGTTTGAGTAGCTTTCATCTTTAAGAAGAGCTGCTATATTATCGATTTCATATTTGTACGGCACTTCTTGCGGTGACTTATTCTTATCCATAAAAGGAGTTATAAATCGTGCAATTTCAATTTGATGTACAATTCTTGATTTATCATAGGGTTCATTTTTATTAATAAGACTCAAAAATACGCTGCCTATTCTATCGTAATTATCGCACGCAGCTTTAATGATAACTTCCATCTCTAATTTTTTGTGCAGTCCACCAATAAAGTCAGCGGGAATTTTGGCAACATATCTTGAATTTTGTAAACGGATTACCCCTTCCGGTACGGGCTCGTTAATCGTTTCAGCATAGCCGTCATAAAATAAAACACCATCAAATATTTTTAATGACGAATCTTTGGTCTCAACGGTATTTTCTGACGGATTATTCTTACAGTTATAGACAAACAGAATAAATATTATTGATGCGGATAACAAAGAGAGGTA
>CAZRMG010000651.1:0-1675 GCA_964601095.1 uncultured Melioribacteraceae bacterium
CTTTAATCATAAATAAATTTGCCAACCTAAATAATGATGAAGACGGAGTTACTATAAAGGATTGCCTTGGTAATACAATTGATTCTGTTCATTACAGCAAATCATGGGGCGGAGAAAGCGGTAAATCCATTGAAAGAAAAAGTCTTGATTCCTCTTCTACAAATAAACAAAATTGGGCATCATCGACAGATACTGAATTAAGTACGCCGGGGAGAATTAACAGCATTTCGCAAAAAGAATATGATTTGTGTTTAGAAAAATTCTACTGTGAAAAGAAATATGTTGAGTACGGTAGCCACGCAATGATTTATGTAATAATTACGAATATCGGAATAAACAAAGCTGAACGTTTTTTTGTAAAACTTTATAAAGATTACGACAGTGATCTTGATGAAGCCAAGGAATTATTAAGTGTAAAAGAATTTAATGATTTTATAAACGGCGATACTTTGCTTTTGGATTTTAATATTTCGGCATTTGACTTGGGAATGAATAATCTCTTTGCAGAAATTGAGTATGATTTGGATCAGAACACAGAAAACAATTTTGGGTATAGTAAAGTTGAATGCATAATGATAAATGAAATCTACAATGATATTGTACTCAACGAAATTATGTATTCACCGGTTTCGCCTGAACCCGAATGGATTGAAATATTCAACAGAAGCAATAAGGAAATTAATCTTCTCGGATATAATATTGGAGATGATGCGAACAAAAATAAAATCGTTTCATATCCGCTAATTATTAAACCGGGCGAATATTTTGTTTTTGCAAAAGATAGTTCAATTATTTCTGTTTACACCGGGTTGACAAATTGTTTAATAACTAATTTCTATTCATTGAATAATCTGCAAGATCAAGTAGTATTAACCGATTCTCTCGGAAGAGTTATTGATTCGGTAAAATATAAATCGACCTGGGGAGGAGAGTCCGGTAAATCACTTGAAAGAATTCAATCTGATTTATCATCAACAGATTCGACAAATTGGAGAACATCGGTTGCGCCTATTAATGGTTCTCCTTCAAAAATTAATTCCGTCTCTCCGAAAAATTACGATGCGGCTGTAACAGATTTATTTTCAGTTCCATCAATACCAAAATATGGGGAAGATGTAACCATAACTGTCAAAATCGAAAATTGTGGTAAATATGACGCTGCGTGTATTGTTATTCTTTATGAAATTACGGAATCAAATACCCGCGAAATAAGAGAACACACACCTCAAACTATAATTAATGCCAATAGCGTCATGGAATATTCATTTGCTTACAAAATACCCGCAATAGAAACCTCGCATTCATTCGAAGTTGATTTAATCTTTGAAGCTGATGAATTTCCATATAACAACAAGAAAACAATTTGTATTACTCCCGTTTGTTTACCGCGCGATATTTTATTGAATGAAGTAATGTATAATCCCGTAAATGGTGAGCCGGAGTGGATTGAATTATACAACACAACAGAATATGACGTTGATTTATCAAATTGGTCTATAACAGATTTATTAACAAAACCAATCTCAACAAAAATTGATCATGGCAAAGTATTCTCAAAATCTTATCTCGTGATAGCAAAAGATTCGACTATCGCAAACTATCACAGCGAAATTTCTTCATCTTTAATCATAAATAAATTTGCCAACCTAAATAATGATGAAGACGGAGTTACTAT
>CAZRMG010000652.1:0-1669 GCA_964601095.1 uncultured Melioribacteraceae bacterium
AGTATGCAGCTGCAAGCGCATAGTATTTCGCAGCAAAAATCAGATGCAATTCTTTTGGAAAATCACGGTGCGTTAACACTCGGCAACGACTTATTCAGCGCATATCATAAAATGGAAACGTTGGAACACACTGCAAATATTGTTTGGAAAGCTATTCAATTAGGAAATGTAAATGTTCTGCCCGAGGCGGAAAGAGATCGTTTAATGACGTTAAGGGAAAGATTTAATCTAACCGGAAAAATTTCATTATGCGATTGTACTCCTATGAATCTGAAAAAGTAGTTGGGAATTTTTTCCAATGTAAAAAATAATTGTCGTCAAAATCTTACTTTATGAACGAAAAGAAATTTATCGGTTTTGATCTTGGGGCTGAAAGCGGGCGTTGTGTTGTTGTATTAATTGACGACGGTAAAATAATTCTTAACGAAGTTCATAGGTTTAAAACTTACAACGTAAAATTATTCGATGGTTTGCACTGGGATGTCTTGGCAATCTACAAAGAATTAATTACCGGGATGCAAAAAGCTAAAGAAAATTTTGGAACACACTTCGACGGCATTAGCATTGACACCTGGGGCGTTGATTATGTTTTGATAGATTCCGAAAACAGGATTTTAGGTTGTCCGTATCATTATCGCGACGATAGAACTGATTCTATAATGGATGAAGCTTTCAATGTACTTTCCAAAGGAGAACTTTACAACAACTCCGGAATACAATTCGCACAGTATAATACAATCTTTCAACTTTTAGCCGAAAAGAAAAATAAAATCAACTTGTTGAATGTTGCAGATAAAATACTGCTAATGCCGGACTTTTTTATTTTTCTATTTACAGGTATAAAGGCAGCAGAATACACGATTGCTTCTACAACAGGTTTGATAGATCCAATCTTGAGAAACTGGAATTGGAAGCTAATAGATATGTTCGGGTTTCCCAGAAATATTTTTCCTTCAATTGTTGAACCTGGAACATTCGTATCAAAATTTACGAAAGAGATTGCTGTCGAAACTGGATTGAATGAATCGATACCGGTTTATGCAAGTGCAGGGCACGACACTGCTTCTGCTGTTGCTTCTGTTCCTGCCGGAAATAATTCATGGGCATTTCTAAGTTCTGGTACTTGGTCTATTATAGGACTTGAAACTGATAAGCCGATAATTTCAAATGAAGCAATGAACTTTAATTTCTCTAACGAAGGGGGAATTCAAGGTACAACGCGTTTTCTAAAAAACATTATTGGTATGTGGCCTATTCAGGAATGTAAAAGATACTGGTCGCAAAGAGGTAATGATATTTTATACGAAAGGTTGGCGGAATTAGCTTTTAATTATGGCAACGCAAATGCATGGATTGATCTCAATGACAGCAGGTTTCTCAAGCCAGGTGATATGCCTGTAAAAGCATTATCATATCTTGAAGAAACAAACCAAACTGTAAAAGATGATATTGGATTTATTGTAAGAGTTATTTTAGAAAGTCTCGCATTCAATTATAAAACTACATTCGAGCAATTGGAAAAAGTATCAAACAAAAAAATAGATGTTCTTCATGCAGTTGGCGGTGGAATACAAAATGAATTATTAAACCAGATGACGACTGATGCACTCGGCAGAAAAGTAATTGCCGGTCCTGTTGAAGGAACAATTATCGGTAATTGCGGTGTTGC
>CAZRMG010000653.1:0-1665 GCA_964601095.1 uncultured Melioribacteraceae bacterium
TTTATTTTTAATGGTTATTAAAAACCATATAAAGAAAGAATTTGAAGGTGTGAAAGGATAGAAAAGATTGGGAATGAAAAAGGTAAATACCAAAAGTGTTATCTCAATAATCGGTGAAATAATTGGTACTGCTCACAGTCCGTTAAAAATTATTTCTGATGATTTTAATGAATATTACCTAAAAGCACCCAAAAAGCAAACCAGTGATTTCTCAATAATAAATGAGTTTTTTGTTTCGGCTTTGTTAAATTGCTGGGAATTAAAAACTCCTGAAATCGCCGCATTAGTAATAAATATTGAAGAATTTAATAAAAAGTTATCAACTTATCATAATGCAAGTAATTTTAATAATACCTGTTTTGGTTCAAAAGTAATTCCGGTAAACTATGAGTTCTGTTTAATAGAAGATATTGCAAATAAAAGAGATTTCAATAAATTCTCTAATCCTACTGATATTTTAAAAATCGGGTTATTCGATATCTGGGTAGAAAATGACGACAGGAAACCGACCAACCCGAATTTATTGTTGGCGAATGAAGAGAATGGTATTGAATTTTATGCAATTGATCACGCATATACATTTAGTTCAATAAAATTTACCGATTTGAATCCGGAATTTGAACCTGCTTGTTCCTTTAATGATTCGATATTAAATACAGATATTTCTAAATCAGTATTTAAGTATATTAAGAAAGATAATTCTAAATGGTTTGATGAAATAAGGAACTATTTTTATTTTTCGATTGAAGAATGTAAAAATAACTTTGGTTCAATTATTGACAATATTCCGTCAGATTTAGGCTTTAACGAAAAAAGCCAGACTGCTATATATAATTTTTTATTTTCCGATTCGCGTAACAAAAAAGTATTCTGCGAATTTTTGAGGAGATTTGATTTATGAATACATTTTATACTTTAATTAAAATATCAACAAATCCTTCTTCCGGTGATCAAATTACCGTAGGATTACTGTTAAAAACAGAACAAAGATTTTATCTGAAATTTTCAGAAAGAAAAATTAATTTGTCGTTACGGCTTTATGAAGAAGATGAAAGATTTTTTAACTTTTTTAAAGTACAGTTAGAAAACAAAGTAAATGAATTTAATATGCAACTTTCAGGGGTTGATAATAACTTTTTCCATCCGGAAACATTTTTAACTTCTGATTTCTTTTCACATCTTAATAAATCATCAAATAACTTAGTACAATTTTCTGAACCTTCAATAGTTTCAGGAGATTTTACTGAAGAACAGTTTAATAAGTTATATGAAATATTTGTTGAAAAATTGCTGGAGAGAAGTAATAAGGAAATGGCTAAAGATGAGAGATTCTTCCGGAATGTTGAAGAAAAATTGATTCGTAAAGTAGAGAATAAAATTCATACAAATTACGACATTAATTCAAAAATCATTTCAGCTTTGAATTTTTCTTTCAGACTAGATTGCATTGGCAAAAATGGTTCAATTATTTCAGCTAAATCATTAGATTTTAATTCATCTTCTCAAATAATTGAAAGAAATCTTATTCGTTATGAAGTAGTTCTTTCAAATCTATGTAATAGTGATACAGAAAGAAAAGCATTCCTGATAGCGGATGAACCTGAAAATAAAAAGAAAGAAAATTATAATATCTGGGAAACTATAAATAAAAAAAGCGAAGTATTT
>CAZRMG010000654.1:0-1661 GCA_964601095.1 uncultured Melioribacteraceae bacterium
AAAGCATTATCGGATAAAAACAGATTACGCATATTAAAAATGCTTCAGATAAAACCTCTATGTGTCTGCGAAATAACGGAAATTCTTCAACTCGCTGCTTCAACAGTATCCCAGCATTTAAGCATTCTTAAAAAGGAAGGATTTATACTAGAATATAGAGACGGCAAATGGGTAAATTATCTAATTAATCAAAGACCGGGCGATCAAAGAATTTCTGCGATATTGAGTCAATTGGATTTTTGGTTGGGCGACAATCAATTAATAGATTCGGACAAACAAAAAGTGAAGTTGGTCGATCGCCATAAAGTTTGCGGGGTATAATTTTTTTACTTAACAATTCGGTAAAAAACGAATTAACGAAAGGATATATAAAATGTTGAATGTTGAGAGAAGCGAAATCCCGCAAAGCGGGGAAGTGAATTCACCAAAGGCGAACCGCTCTGCGGGAAAAAGAAAGATTTTGATACTCTGCACAGGTAATTCATGCAGAAGCCAGATGGCGGAAGGATTCCTAAAATCATTCGATTCAGAGTTAATCGTTCATTCGGCAGGAACAAACCCGTCATCCCAAGTTCATCCTAAAGCAATACAAGTAATGAAAGAATTAGGAATTGATCTATCGCAGAATTATCCCAAGATGGTAGATAAGTTTCTAAAAGAATCATTTGATTATGTTATTACCGTCTGCGATAACGCAAAGGAAACATGTCCGGTCTTTATCGGTAAAGTCGGAAAGCAATTGCACATTGGTTTCGAAGACCCGGCAGAGGCAACCGGAACTGAAGAGGAAATTCTATCTGCGTTCAGAAGGATTAGAGACGAAATAAAAAATGATTTTTATGATTTCTATATAAACAATATAAAAGGTAAATAAGATGTTGAACAAATCATTTGGTTTTATAGGCGGCGGCAGAGTTGTAAGAATTATTTTGAACGCTATGAAAAACAAAGAAAAAATGCCGGCTGATATTTATGTAAGCGACAGCAATGTAGAAGTTTTGAACAAACTTAAAAATGAATTTCCGCAAATCAATATTTCAAAAGAAAACACGAGACCGGCAATGTGCGATTATGTGTTTGTTTCGCTGCATCCGCCGGTGATGGTGCAAGTGCTAGAGGAAATCAAACAAGTACTGAACTCAAATTCTGTTTTAATTTCACTTGCACCAAAGTTTACGATTGCCAAGATCAGTTCTATTCTAAACGGATTTAATAAAATAGTTCGGATGATACCAAACGCGCCGACATATGTTAATAAGGGATATAACCCAGTTTCATATTCAAACAGCATTGGAACGGAAGTGAAAAAAGAACTTGAAAATTTATTTAGTCTGTGGGGAGAATTTCCTGAAGTTGAAGAAAAGAATCTTGAGGCATATGCAATTATTACTGCAATGGGACCGACATATTTCTGGTTCCAAATTAAGAAACTGCATGAGCTTGGTTTATCATTTGGACTTAGTGAACAAGAGTTGGAAAGCGGAATTTCCTCAATGATGAAAGGCGCAGTAGAATGTTTTTATAAATCTGGAATTAGCTGTGATAGCGTAATAGATTTAATACCCGTTAAACCAATGTCGGAGTTTGAAAAAAGTATTTCAGATAATTATGAAAATACACTAACCGCATTATTCAACAAATTAAAGAGTTAGGTTGGCTAT
>CAZRMG010000655.1:0-1653 GCA_964601095.1 uncultured Melioribacteraceae bacterium
ACCCTCTTTTAATATTAAAAATCTCGGTATTCAAATATACCTGTCCGCTTTGCAATTCATAAACTCTATCGGCAGGTATACCGTGGTTCGCAGTTGTATCGGCTCTTATTTGAGCCATCAAATATGTCTCCGCGGTTCCGTCGAACGGCTTGAGTTGTAAAACGCTTTGGGCCTGCATGAATGATGCAACAAACAGTACAAGAAATAAAACATACATTTTGTTTTTCTTACTGTGCATACTGCCTCCTATCTTTTTAGGTTTAATGAATTATTTACCAAAACAATTCCAACAGCTTTTGATACATTAATTAATAATTGTTGTTTCTTGAATAATGATTTCATTTGATGATCTTATAAAGTCAATTTGATTCCCAAATCAGCAGTTAAGCCATATCTTTCACTAGTGTTTAAGATTTTGTAATCATGAATTCGATTATAGATTGAATTTTCTTCTTTAATGTTTGTTAAATTGCTAATACTCAACATCACGGAAAGATAGTCGGTTACCTGCTGCTTAACTACCAAATCTAATCTTGTGAACGGGTTAACTATAGCATCCGATAATCCTCTTGGAGTAAAAGATATATTGTATTCAGATTGGTGGAAAAGTGATATTCTTGCAGAAAAACCGCCGATATCGTAACCCAAAGAAATATTTCCGTAAAACTCAGGTTGATTTTCCAATTGTTGTTTTGATTCAACCGCATGCTCTTCGTAACGATAAAATGGGAATGTGAACGGCGGTACAAAATATTCAATTGTATCTATTGCAGATCCTATAAGGTATGTTTCCGATTTTACAAAAGATGCATTATAGCTCAATACGAAATTTTTCAGGAAACCAGGTAAGAAAGTGAAGTTGATTTGATGTTCAAATTCAATACCCCAAACTTTAGATGGTTTTGGAGAATTATAAGGCACAGTTAAAGAATACGAACCTTCATGCAGAGTTTTCCAATCCAAATCAAGATGTTCCAATAAAACATTTCCCGATGTATTTATTTCATTCAGCATGTGATACATATCTTTAATCTCTTTATAAAAAGCGGAGACGGAAACCAGCCCAATTTGATTTCCATAAAATGATGTATTGATTTCAAAATTCCATGCTTGCGCTGTTTTTAGATTAGGATTTCCAACTATCAATTGCTTCGTTGCCCCGGTTTCAGCCGGTCTCCATGCAAAATATGTGTTCAGACGCATATTAAAATCGGGTCTCGATAAAGCTTTATATGCCGCTAACCTGATATTAAGAAAATCTGTTGCTTTAATATTCAGATGAAAATTAGGCAGTACAATTGTTTCCGTATGACTTGCCGATGTGTCGTTAACAACACCGATTGGAATTGGGAAACCACCGATTTGCTGCGGTGAATATTTTGATTTGTAAAAATTATCTTCATTCTCCACTCTTACGCCGGCAATAAATACTAAGCTCTGCCCAAGATTCAAAGTATTCATTATATAACCGGAAGTAATTGTTTCATTAACATCATAAAAGTTGGCTTCAACTGAGGGATCTATATTGTATTCCAACGTTTGCCCGTTTTGTGAAATACCGTTCTTATTTACATCATACCATTGACGCATTTTATCCCTATTAATGAGAGGAAACATTTTATATAGATCATACAAGTCTCTTGACTGCGGTTC
>CAZRMG010000656.1:0-1651 GCA_964601095.1 uncultured Melioribacteraceae bacterium
CTATTTTCAGGCCGCCGTCGTCATCCACAAAAATGAAAACATCTTTTATAGCGTCAACACCTTTTCTTGTTTTAAGAATAACATCCCACGAGGCATAACATTTTTCTGGATTAATATTTTCAATGACAGGCAGCGAATCGAAATTTGCCAATACAATCGCGTCGCCAAGTTCAGTCAACTCATTAATAAGCATAAGCGGATTTGTGCCGCTGATAAAAATTTGCGGAGAGGGTGCAAAGTTTATTAAATATGTTTCGGTCGGTCCGGTTTCGGCGCTTGTGCTGCTTTTCGTTTGGAAAATGTTTTTATTCTCTTCGCCTGAATTTTTATTGAAGTCGGCTACAATTCCCCTAAACGACGAAATAATTTTTTTAGTAACGGCTTCTTCATCGTGCGAGAGCATTTCGTTTTTTAGCATTAACGAAATCTGGTCCAGCGCTTCGAGTGTTAAATCAATTATATGTTTCGTTATTTCAAGCGTGCCGTTTCGAATAAGATCATAAACCGTTTCTATATCGTGCGTAAACATTGTAATTTCATCGTAACCAAACATTCCCGATGAACCTTTAATCGTATGAAGCGCCCTAAAAATTCTGGCTATTAAATCTTTATCGCCGGGATTTTTTTCAACATCCAGCAAGGATGTTTCCAACTCGGCGAGAAGTTCAGTTGCTTCTTCAATAAACGCTTTCTTGTGCGCGTCAATCATCCTATCACCTTTTTAATTACGGCAACCAATTGTTCCGGTTTAAACGGCTTTACAATCCAACCTGTGGCGCCGGCGTTTTTGCCTTCTAGTTTTTTTTCGTTTTGGGATTCTGTTGTAAGCATTATTATCGGTACAAATTTGAACGGCGAGCTGGCTCTTAAATTCTTTATCAATTCTATTCCGTCCATGTTGGGCATATTTAAATCGGTTACAACCAGGTTCACATTTACACCGTTGATTTTCGAAAGCGCATCTTTACCGTCGCATGCTTCAATTACATCGTATCCAGCTTCGCGCAAGGTAAACCCCACCATTTGCCTAACGCTGGCGGAATCATCTACCGTTACTATTGTTTTAGCCATTATTATCTCCGTTGATATTACTCGTTGCATTTATTTTAAATACTTGCGTAAAGTTTTGGCAGCCTGCAGATTTAATTATTTCGTAAAAAGTATTTTGGGGATTAATTTTGAGTATTAAATGTTTGCCGGATTTATCGGCGGATTTTTTTAGCGAAACCAAAATTTGTAAATAGGACAAATCGTAGCCGGCGGCTTTCTCATGGTTAACAACAATAGTTTGGTATTGATTTATCAAAACCGTGAATTGTTCTTTTAACTCACTTGCGTTTTGAATTGTAACATCGCCTTCGAGCATTAATTCCGCTGCGGATTCTTCATCGCGTGTAATTATTTCGTACATATATTTTCCCTAAAATAGTTCTACGTTATCGCCGAGTGAATTATCCTTTCCATCTTTCAGACTGGAATTAGACATCGGAAAAACCGGCGTAATATTATTTCCAGCAAAACTCTGATGGATTTCTCTTTCACTGTTCATTGTATATTTGGAAATATTTTTTCTAGTGTTTTCATGCTTATTTGAATTAATATCAAAGTTGTTTTTAATAAACCCGCTTGTTTCGTTAAGTTCGTTTATAAT
>CAZRMG010000657.1:0-1649 GCA_964601095.1 uncultured Melioribacteraceae bacterium
TAGAACTAACGATAGTACAGAATATCTCTTATCGGGAAGAAAAGTCGGGTTGTTATTATTTGTTTTGACTAACGTTGCAACTTGGTACGGCGGGATTCTTGGAGTTGGAGAATTTACATATAATAGCGGATTACTAAGTTGGTTTACGCAAGGACTACCTTATTATATTTTCTCAATCATTTTTGCGTTTGCGTTTGCAGGAAAGATTAGAGAAGCTTCTTTATTTACAATACCCGATAAACTGGAACAAATTTACGGAAGGAAGGTTGGAATTCTTTCTTCGGTTGTTGTTTTTATTTTAGTATCACCGGCGCCGTATATTCTAATGATCGGAAGTTTGATACAACTAATATTCGGCATTGATCTTTTTCTTTCACTTATAATATCCGTATTGATTTCTTCATTCTATCTTATTAAAGGCGGATATAAAGCAGACCTTTATACAGATGTAATTCAATTCTTCGTAATGTTTATAGGTTTTATAGTAATTGTTTTTGTTTCATTTAATAATGTCGGAAGTTTTTCATTTCTTGAGAATAATTTGCCTGAAGCTCATCTGAATATTACAGGCAACGCTTCTCCTGTTTATATTATTGTGTGGTTCTTTATTGCTTTATGGACGTTTGCCGATCCAGGTTTTCATCAAAGATGTTATGCCGCGAAGAATGGAAATACGGCGAAATACGGGATATTAATTTCTATTTTCTTATGGATGCTTTTTGATTTTTTAACAACTACTACCGGGCTATTTTCAAGAGCAGTCTTGCCGAATGTTAATAATCCTGTTTTGGCTTTTCCACTTTATGCTGAAAAAGTTTTGGGAAGCGGTTTAAAAGGAATTTTTTATGCATCACTTTTTGCAACAATAATATCGACAGCAAATAGTTTTTTATTCTTAAGCGCAACAACTTTCGGTAGAGATTTTGTTTACAAGATTAAAAAGGGACGAGTAGAATCAAAGATTATACTTTATACACGCATCGGTTTGCTTATTTCTTCAATTATATCTGTTTTACTCGCTTATACAATTCAATCTGTAATTTCTTTGTGGTACATGATTGGCAGTATCTGTATCCCGGCAATTATTTTTTTGATTTTCGGGGCGTATTATGAAAAATTAAGAATTTCTAAAAAACTTGCCGTTGTTGAAATGCTTTTTGCCGTTCTTGGAAGTTTAACGTGGTTGTTTTTAAGGGATTACTTTACCAATAGCTGGCTTTCGGAAATTGAACCAATGATTATTGGATTAATCATTGGTTCCTTAATTCATTTATTTGGAATTATTAAATCAAACAGATTCTTTCTTTCTAAAAATTAAGGAAAGTACTACCGAAGCAAAGAGACATAAAACTATAAATGTTAATGATATTAATGTCGGGATTGCATAAAAATCTGAAATAATCATTTTTACGCCGACATAAGCAAGAATTATGGCCACGCCATATTTAAGATAAATAAATAGATCAACTATCCCCGCAAGTGCAAAATACAAAGCGCGTAAACCGAGTATGGCAAAAACATTTGACGTAATTACAATGAACGGATCGTGTGTAATTGCAATGACAGCCGGTATTGAATCTACAGCAAATACAAGGTCGGAAGATTCGATTAAAAGAAATGTTAGGAATAACGGAGTTAAAAATAATTTA
>CAZRMG010000658.1:0-1647 GCA_964601095.1 uncultured Melioribacteraceae bacterium
GTGGATTATATTCATGAAAAAGATCCGAATCATCCCGTAACAACAACATTTGCCGGGTTCGAAAAAAATGTTGTTGAACTTGCTTTGAAACACTGCCCCGATCTGGATTTTCTTTCTTTGCAAGTTTATGGAGGTTTAGGTGAATTGCCGGAATATGTAAAAGCTTCTGGAATTACTAAACCTTATGCCGTTACCGAATTTGGACCAAAGGGTCATTGGGAAGTTCCTAAAACGGAATGGGGCAGAGAGATTGAAGAGCCGAGCGCAATTAAAGCCGCGGGTATAATGGAAAGAATTCAAAAAGGTATGGTAAATGATCCTACGGGATTATGCCTTGGCGGTTATGCCTTTGTGTGGGGTCAAAAACAAGAAAGAACTCCAACATGGTACGGCATGTTTATTAAATCCGGCGAAGCTACCGTAATAGTTGATGAACTTACAAAATATTGGACGGGGAAATATCCTCAGAATAGAGCACCGCAAGTGGATTCGTTAAAACTAAACAACAAAAATCCTATCGATAATGTTTATGTTAAACCGGGTGAAGAATGTAATGCAAGGATTTTTGCATCAGAACCCGATGATGATGTAATGACATTCCAATGGATAATGCTCGGCGAAGTAAAAGTAAGAAGCGAAGGCGGCGCTTATGAAAAAGAACCCGGTGATGTTAAATTTGAAATTTTATCGGACAAAAACGGGGTATTAAAATTCAAAGCTCCTTCCGTCGAAGGCGAATATCGTCTTTTCTGTTATGTGTTCGATGGTAAAAATAAAGTTGGTACAGCCAACTTTCCATTTTATGTTAAATAAATATTTCATTATTGTTTTGCATGACCTTGAAGGTTGAAAAAATCTTCAAGGTCTGCGGAATGCTTCATTTTCCATTCAAATTTTTCATTTAACATTCCTTTGTTACTATAATCCGCAATTTTGTTACTCTACTCCGAGTAATTTCTTTATCACCGAAATATTTTTTGCCCTGCTTTTAATCAAAATATGACTAATAAAAAGCTTCTTAAAATGCGGATTCAATAAAAGAAATGTTGGAGCGAAGAATGAAAATATTAATTCAGTTGGCTTGTTCTGTAATGTTATTAATCATATTAACAAATTGTAAGGGCGATATCATGACAGATTACTCCAAAGCGACAATTATTCAAACATCAAAATCAGGCGATAAACTTGCAGATAAAGGTACGATAGATTTATCCGATGAAAACGCTTCGAATGCAGAACTAATAAAGTTAGATCCCGACCAAAAATTTCAGGAAATACTTGGTATCGGCGGCTCATTTACCGGATCATCAGCTTATGTTTTAAATCAATTAAGCAAAGAAAAAAGAGTAGAAGTTATAAAAGCATATTTCTCACCCGAAGGTGCTGCATATAGTTTGATGCGTTCACAAATAGGCGGCAGCGATTTTTCCGTGTATTCGTATTCTTATGCCGAAACACCGGGCGATAAAGAGCTAAATGATTTTACAATTCAAGAGGATTTGAATGAATTAATACCATTAATTAAAGATGCACAAAAAGTATCGAAAGATGGATTTAAAATAATTGCTTCTCCTTGGACTGCCCCACGATGGATGAAAGATAATAATGCTTGGTACGGCGGCTCATTAAAACCCGAATACGTTTCAA
>CAZRMG010000659.1:0-1646 GCA_964601095.1 uncultured Melioribacteraceae bacterium
ATGCGAGCGGAGCAAGGACAAAATCGCGCACCGGACCACCAGGTGGCGATTTTCGAAAACTGGCTTGTTAGGCGAAGTATAGGTTTTCGGCCTTCCAGATATTTTTCCGTGCCGAACGTCCGGAGGACGAGGCACGGATATTTATATTTATTATTTATTCTTCATTTAGTAGTCCAGTTCTAATGAACTTTTTCATTAATTCATAAATACCTTTTTTATCTCCATCTTTCCTAATTCCAACAGCCACAATTATTACTATAACTTCTTTTTCAAAAACTCTATAAATAATCCTATATCTCTGCCCTGCAGCTCGAATTGATCTATATTCTTTTAATGGTCCTTTTAATGCTTTCCCAAGCATTAGTGGTTCAGATCTCAAATCATCTATTTTATTAACTATTTGTTTCTTTGCATTTTTATCAATCTTTCCTAAGCTTTCAACTGAAATTTGAGTTAGCTTAATTTTATACATTTTACTCATTTATGAAACTGTCAAAATCTATAAGCTTATTTTCTTTTACTTGTTGAATACCTACTTTTAGTTCTTCCATAAGTTTATCATCTGAAATTATCTCAAGAGTCTCTGCAATACTTTCATATGTGTCCCATCGTATTAGTGCAAATACTTCTTTCCCATGATTAGTAACGGATATCGTATCATCAAATGATAGTTCATTCTCAAGAGATGTTATTCGTTTTCTAGTCTCTGAAATTGACATTTGTTTCACCATCGCTAATTACCTCATACACAATATACATTATATTGTACATATTGTCAAAGTATTTTGTACATATCTATTTTTTTACTAATTAAGCATTTATTGAATTTGCTGTTCGAGCCCGTCGCCCGGAGGGCCGGGCGAGATTGAAAAAGTGATAGCCGAAAACCTATATTTCGCCTAACGGCCGCCAGTTTCTGCAGTTTTGGCGAGCATCGGCGAGCCAAAATTGGTCCGCAGCGGAGTGAGCGAATGCGAGCGGAGCAAGGACGAAAGCCCGCACCGGACCTCCAGGTGGGGCTTTCCAGAAACTGAGCATGTTAGGCGACGTTTTGTTTGGCGCATTTCAACTAGTGTTCTTTGGCGCCTGAGCCACGATGGCGAAGGCGTCTATTATTTTTTTGTTATTTTTTTACAATAATCCATAAGATCATCATTATCTTGAAGATTTGTTTGAATTGGTTTGTATGAATAATGATCAAATACTTTTTGTATTGCATGATTAAGTATTCTTCTCATCCTGATGTATTCCTTTGCGTTTTTTACTACCGAAGGGAAGTCATCATTTCCTGACACGAGTATTCCTTCTTTTTCATATCTCATTTCTTCTTGTAGTGAAATACTACATTGTGATAAATCATAACTTATACTCATTGCAATATAATCGAGTATTTCTTTTTTACCTTGATCGTATCTAACATTCTGTTTTGTATCATTTGAATATGCTTGTGCAACTATAATTATTAGTGCAATTACTCCAATTATCGAAGAAATTATCATAAAGGCTCCTATAATATTGATTAGAACATTGGCATGTTCCATGCAGACCGCCAGGACGGCGGTCTGCTGTAAATCTTGCGCCAAACATAATGTCGCCTAACGGCCGCCAGTTTCCGCAGTTTTGGCGAGCATCGGCGAGCCAAAATT
>CAZRMG010000660.1:0-1644 GCA_964601095.1 uncultured Melioribacteraceae bacterium
ACGATAACTTTTTTAAAGTTGTACTATCCATGTAGTAAACGTAGTTTTTTACATCGTGGAGTAGGTTAATTTCAATAGGCTCGTGCTCCGCTTTCATTCTCTCAATTAACCTTGCGGTTGATATTGAATCCTTAAACTGCTCTTTGTCAATATTTCTATACGACAAAACATTTCCCTCTTCGTCCGTCAGAAGAACAGGTACCGTGCTATTATTCTGAATAACCTCAAAAACAAAGGTAAAATCCTTTTCGTTATCGGTAAGGTTGATTAGTTCTCTTATACCAGCAACCCACAAATCAATTTTCTTCTTCTCCTCAAACGAGAGTTGACGTACAAACCTGTTTGTAATAACAATAGTTGAAAGGCCAATGAAGCCAGCTAGAATCAACAGAATAAAGTTTGTTTTAACCCGTGTAAACACCATAATTCAAAAGTCTAGTTGTTATCAACGTTAAGCGTGTCGTACTCATCCCACTCTATGTTGAATTTAGTTTTATTGCTCAAGGAGCTATCTTTATTGGCTTTCAATATAGTATCCTTTTTTGTAATCTGATTAAACTCCTCCCTAAAAATCTCTTTCAAGGTTTTACCTTCCGCCTGAATATTAGTCCGAATATTCTCGAACGATGATTTTTTATCGAGTTTAACCTCATAGTTATTATTATCGCCAAACAGTTTAAGGTACAGGTTTATTGAACCATCCGTTGCATGCTCGTTATCGTTTGTTGCTGATGAGTTTAAAAATCGACGTGAGAGAACTTGGCTAAAGTTTACTTTCATCCAGTAGGTAAAATTTCCAGCAAAATAATGCTCGCCTGAGAGTTGCATGTTTACTACGTTTGAGAGAACATCCATTTTAGGAATCTTTACACATCCATCACTTATCTCTATTTTATTTCTGAGTGTTCTAAAATCTATCGACTTTACTTGTTCCAATTTCAGCCATTTCGATAATTTCTCAATTTTGTTCATCCCAGTCAATTTCCCATTACTTATGGTGATGTCCGATTCCATTTTTATCGAAGGCATATCTATCTCGCCCTTGTTGTTGGTTGTAAAGTTAAGTATAGCCGAACCCGAGAGGTTCCCACTTATGTTATTGTGTGTAACTATGGTTTGCTTAAAATTGTCGTAATGGTTAAACAATTTTGATATATCCATTCCCTGAAAATCTGTTTTTATAAAATATTTGTTTTCAGAATTTAACATTGTTCCACTTAATGTACCATCAAAACCATGCCCTGTAAAGTTTTGAATTTCAAAAGTATTATTGGTGAAAAGCATTCCGCAACGAACATCCTGAAAGCTATAATTCATGTATTTTAGATTTTTTGCATCAACCTTTACTCTATATGTGTTGTTATTGGGCTTAGTTTCTTTGGTCTCAGGAGTACTGGATATTATTTCAGTGATGTAGGAAACATCTATCTCCTCGGCATTAACAAAAATTTCTAGGTTTAATGGGGTTTTATCGTTTAAAACATTTAAGAAGTTACTCTGGTTTATATTTAAAGTAAAAGGTTTTCCTTCAATATTTCCGGTTGAAGAAATGATGATATCCTTCTTAATATCAATTGCGCCCTTAATTTCAGTTAATCTTTCAATACCTTCAACATTATAATTTAGTAAGCCGCTTATATTGTG
>CAZRMG010000661.1:0-1632 GCA_964601095.1 uncultured Melioribacteraceae bacterium
TCCGATGATTAAGATTGCCAATATCGTGGCACTTCTTCTTCTTGCGATTGTGGCCAAAATGGTTGCGGGCGTGTAAGACGTCAAATTATTACAAATAAAGCCGAGGGGTAATCCTCGGCTTTTTTGTGCTTGATTTATGACTATATGTTATGTATATATAATCATCTTTTAAAACAACGAGGGAAGTAAAATGACAGAAAATCAACAAGAATTAAAAATCACATTTCCGTTCATAACGGCAAATCCAAATTCAATCATGCACCACGATATGCTTTTCGTGAATGACGAAAGCCAGTCCGACCAAGAATATAAGATGATTATCGCCAAGATGCGGGTTGAAAACATGTCGGACATAAGCGAGAAAATGAGCAGTATAGCAAGCAAATTCGCCGGTGCAGACTTTCAATATGGCGCACCAGTGGTTTACATGTTCGATAATGAAAGTTTTTCTTTATTTCAAGTAGATGATGAAAATCTTGTTCTTGATGAAAATGAACTGTGCGTTATTATCGGCGCACCGCATAACTTTGATCATCCTGCATTGGATAAAATGCCGCTTAATTTGTATGAAACAAAGAATGCTTTTGAAAGCTTTACCTCAAGCTTGGCCGAGAATTTGTCGGATATGGGGATTGCCAGAACAATTGACACGGACAATGTTAAAATGCTTCTTCGTGATGCAATTGAAGCCGAAAATAAAAGAAGCAAACCGAAATCTTTTGCAAGCGGAACACGTAATTTTTCCTGCGTGAATTTGTGATAAAAAATCCCTCATCTACGTTAGTGCATAGGTGAGGGGATTTGTTTTATAAACTGGTATTTTTGTAATGGTAGAATTTAGTCCGGAATTTATGAAATCCCGTATCCTTGACGTTGTTCCCAAAGACACCGATGTAATATTGTTGGGTGAAAACCATTATTTTATCTATCACAAGAAATATTTAACACAGCAATTAAATGATATTAAAAAAAAGAATATCCATATTTCTTTTGAGCGTGATTTTGTTTCCGGTAATCAGATGGAATATCTTTTTCCAATTATTGGTGATAAGCCGGAATATATGCAAAAGCATCTTGTTACGCGTAACTTTAATATTCGTTATGATGAGGAATCTGGTGTTTCAGCCGTGTTTCCATACTTAAATAAACATGGAGAAATGAAGGAAAACGCCTTTTTACTGAATAAATACCGTATTTTGAATTGTGTGTTAAATTTCAAAATGAATTTTGGGAATGTTCATAAACTTGAAAATCTCAAAAAAATTGAAGATAAACTTGAACAATATAGAAAAAAACAAAATTATAATTACTTACCTTCCTTAAAATCTCCGTATTCTTCAATGCAACTATTAAAAGCAATAAAAGAAAATGGAATTAGTTATTCCAATATTGATGATTATGAGGCCGGTAAAAGTAATTTTTTTCAGACATTCGCAGGCTATAGAAATGAAAAAATGGCCGCCATCCTTAATGCCCAGAGTAAAGAAAATCAAATGATGCAATTGTATTACGGCGGCAATATGCACTTATTTAGCCACGTAACAGGAGATACAAGAACCGAACATGGTTATGTTTTTAATATAAGTTTGCAGTCGTATTTGACAAAAAAATACAATTTACGAACATTTTCTA
>CAZRMG010000662.1:0-1330 GCA_964601095.1 uncultured Melioribacteraceae bacterium
ATAAGTAGAAACAACCACACGTTTGATATCGTATTTCTTGTTCAACGGATTCAACACCATCACAAGTTGAATCGTGGAACAATTTGGATTTGCAATAATTTTATTTTCAGAAGTCAGAGAATTTGCATTGATTTCGGGAACGATCAGTGGTATATTTGGCTCCATCCGCCAGGCAGAAGAATTATCAATCACTGTTGTGCCAACTTTGGCAAATTCCGGTGCCCATTGTTTAGAGGTTTCGCCACCGGCAGAAAAAAGCGCAATTTGGGGTTGCATATTGATAGCTTCTTGCATAGAAACAATGGTAAATTCCTTTTCTTTGAATTGAACCTTGTTTCCAACCGACCTTTCTGATGCCACAGGGATTAGTTCGGTCAAAGGGAAATTTCTTTCTTCCAATACTTTTAACATTACACGTCCAACCATTCCGGTTGCGCCCACAACTGCTACTTTCATTGCTAATTTTTTTTCAAAAATATAACATTTAAGCAAAATCCTTCAAGGTTTTTAACAGATATAAATCATTGACATTGTTGTACATTTGCTACCTATGAAGCAAAAAATTTCATTTCTGATTTTTGTCTTTCTTTTTTCTCTCTGCCAACTTTCTGCTCAGGACAAACGCTCCAAAGTCGGTGTAGTTTTGAGCGGTGGTGGTGCGAAAGGTTATGCGCATATTGGCGCTTTAAAAGTAATCGAATCTGCCGGTATAAAAATAGATTACATAGGCGGAACCAGTATTGGTGCGATCATCGGGGGGCTTTATGCTTCGGGGTATTCGGCAGATGAACTCGAAAAAATCATGTATTCACTCGATTTGAATAGTTTGATTATTAATGAAAAATCAAGAAAAGAGCTTCCTTTTTTTGATAAATCCTATCGCGAGAAGTACATACTTGAACTTCCTTTTGATAATTTCAAACTGGGTTTTCCCAATGCTATTTCAAGCGGACAGGGGACTTCCGACGAACTGACTTATTTGTTTCGACATGTACATGACATCAATGATTTCAATGAACTTCCGATTCCATTTGTTTGTGTTGCCACTAAACTAAGCAATGGTGAGTCCGTCGTATTTCATGAGGGCTATTTACCGCAGGTTGTGACGGCAAGTGGCGCTTATCCGACGCTTTTGGAGCCGGTTTACATCAACGGTGAAATGTACATTGACGGTGGAGTTAGGAATAATTATCCGGTGCAGGAAGTAATAGATCTGGGGGCTGATTATATAATCGGAATTGATTTACAGGAAGGTTTACTGGATCAGGAACAGTTAAATTCCGCTACCAAAGTAATCGAACAAATTATCTCTTATAACATTTCAGAAAAA
>CAZRMG010000662.1:1340-1630 GCA_964601095.1 uncultured Melioribacteraceae bacterium
TTTGGTTGGATATTCAGTGACGAGTTTTGACCAGAAAGACCAGATTATCACCGCCGGAATTGTTGCCGCAGAGGGAGTTTACGAACAACTGGAAGAAATTGCTCGTTTACAGGGAAATCAAAAAATTAGTCACAAACCTATTGAAAGCAATGAATATGTGCTGATTACTGATTTGGAAATCAATGGATTGGAAAACTATAACCGTTCGTATATAAAAGGAAAACTGGGAATTACTCCACCTCATCTGGTGAGTTACGAAAACATTCGTTTAGGCATCAAATCGCTCTATT
>CAZRMG010000663.1:0-1627 GCA_964601095.1 uncultured Melioribacteraceae bacterium
GGCTGTAAATCATATACTTAATAACTTTTTGCACAAGATGCTTTTCTTCAAACAAGTGGCCGAGGAAACAAATGAATTCAAATCCGATGTATTGGAAATTTATTCAAATGTAATCACCCAAACTACCGAGGAAATAAAAAAACTTGGCGAAATTAAAAACCTTTCAAAAGAAGAGATCGAAAAAACAGTTTACCCGGCAAAGAACAAATGATTTTTTGAATCTATGTTTTTATTATTATTCATAAGTTTCATGCATTCTTTTAGTTATCCTTAAATTACTTTTTAAAATTTGCTTATGAAAACTTTCCTTCTTCTTCTTTCCATAACTTCCGGTGTGCTGTTTCCGTACGGGCAAGAATATACTTTCCTGATAAGATATTTTCTGATGATGTTGCTGTTCTTCGCTTTTCTCGACGTTAAATTTGATAAGGAAATAATAACCGTCCGGCATTTTGTTATACTTTTTACAATTGTAGCCGCAGCATTGATACTTTACTTTGCAGTCATTCCGTTTGACGAACAAGCTGCACAAGCGGTTTTCATTACGGCAATAGGTCCTACGGCAATAGCAGCCACGGTTGTAATCAGTTTAAAAAAAGGCAAAGTTGAATTTGTAATATTTTCAGTGCTGCTTAACAATATTGTTATAACATTACTTATACCGTTTCTTCTTCCATTAATAATTTCAAAAAGCAGCGATGTTTCATTTTCAGATATTCTAATCCCGGTGATAATAACACTTACAATTCCGTTTGTTATGGCAAAGATTGTAAAATATGCGGCTCCAAAATTTTGGAACTTGCTTGTTGATTGGAAAGATTCATCTTTTTATTTGTTGATAGTCAATATATATATTGCAACATCCGACGCGTCGGATTATATAAGAAACGAATCGCCCGATAAATACGGTTTCTTAATTTTAATTGGATTGCTTTCGGGGCTGCTTTGTTTATTATTGTTTTCGTTGGGTTGGATTATCGGCGGAAAAAATTATGCAGCCGAATCGAGCCAATCGCTTGGGCAAAAGAACAATTCATTTACAATCTGGATTGCGTCAACTTATATGAATCCGGTAGCGGTAATAGGGCCTGTTTTTTATGTTCTTTTTCAAAACATATATGTTTCATGGGAATTGTATTTACATAACAAAAATTCAAAAAAGGTAAAAGAATAATAGATGATTGAACAATTAAGCGGCTCGATATTGTTGTTTGTTGTTGGGACAATTGCAGCATTTATTAATGTTAACGCTGGCGGCGGCTCTTCGTTAACTTTACCCGCTCTTATATTTTTGGGGCTGGATACCGCAACCGCAAACGGCACAAACAGGATTGCGGTACTTATGCAAAGTGTTGCCTCGGTTAGTGCATTTAAAAAAGAAAATTATTCTCAATTCAAGTTAAGTTGGAAATTGTCTTTGTTAACTTTACCCGGCGCAGTTATCGGCGCTATTGCCGCAGTGGAAATAAGCGATGATGTATTTAAAAAAATTCTTGCCGTTATTATGATCGCGATTATAATAATGATGCTTCTGCCAAATTCCCAAAAAAATTTTGATGATAATTCTGAGAATAAAAAACTTACAATCCCAATAATTTTATCATTTCTATTCATAGGTTTTTACGGG
>CAZRMG010000664.1:0-1624 GCA_964601095.1 uncultured Melioribacteraceae bacterium
ATATAAAATTCAAATGACTTTATATTGTTAACTTTTTCAATCTTTATAACTTCCGCAATTAGTGCTTTATCTGCGTCACTTTTCACAATCTCTTTAAAGTTTTCAATATTGACCATAAAATCAGATTGATTCTTTTTTATGTTCGCGTTATACGCATCAATTCTTTCTTTTTCTGATGACGAAAATGAATATACCGTGAATAATTGATACACATCAAAATGGATGCTTGTAATATTTGATTCAAGCTCTCGCACCAATATTATCTTTTTAAAAGAAACATCCCGTAATTCGGATGCAGAAGCGGCTTGTTTATCTAAAATATTAACCACCTCAATGCCTTGAAAGAGCATGAAAGCTATAAGAATTGAGGGCGCAATAAAAAGCTTTATTGCAACCTTTATGTTATTTAAGAATGAAAACATCAAGGGCTCCTAAGGTATGAACAAAGAGCCAAGGCCGCTGAAATCCGGCCTTGGTTATTTTTTTTAGAAAGATGTTAAAAAAAACATCATATCCTCGTTCTGCAAAAAATATGCCTTTATTGGAATTATTCCTTATAAATACCGCAACCAACCATACGTGTATCATCAAGATTTTTGATAAATGTTGATTTGTTCTCAACTTTTTTGGTTACAGGATTTGGCCATTTATAATCCGTCCAGCCTTCTCCCGCTTTTGCTCTGGCTTCAAATGATTGCGCAAAAAAGTTACCATCGGCATCTTTTAATTCGTAGATGTTCTTACCAACCAATCCGGGGTTTGCACCATGTGCCAACATCATGCCTTTATGTTCCATTACAAAAACATACAAGTCTTTATTACGGAATTGTCCGTCGGGTTTTTGGATTTCTGCGTATGCCGTAACATCCCCATTAGCCTTAATAAATTCAATGGCTTTGTTAACCATTGCTTGAGCTTCTTCGGCTGTCCCATGTTCTTGGGCAAAAGAGGGTGAAATCGCAAAAACTGATAATAATAAGCTTAATAATATTTTTTTCATCGCATCAACCTTTTCAAATAGTTAAAGTTATTATATTCCCCCATTTTGTGTACTATTCGGGTACTACCATCTTCTTTGTTAATCATTGATAAACAGTAAAATTTTGAAAATATAATTACTTTATCGACAAATATCTCGGCATGAATTAAGCTTGGGGAAAATATCATTGTTCAATTTACAAGGTATGATCCAATGAACAATCTTCCGCTTATACTGGTTGCCTCTATCAATAATGACTGGGTTGACGCTTTGCGTAAGAATATCCCGCAGGCTTTTTTCGTTGTGACAAATAATGGCGAAAAAGCCTTGCAACACACGCTGACGCACAATTTTAATCTTATCATTATCGACAGCGATCTTAATGAAATAAACGGCTATGAGTGTACATTACTTCTTCTTGGGGCGTATCACAGTAAAGATATTCCGGTTATTTTTGTCGCCCCTAACAATGACAAAACCGCTAAATGGAAAAAATTTAATGATGAGACGGATAAAATTCTTTTACTTAATTCACCTTGCGATTTATCGGTGATTACAAATGAAATAAGGCGAATTCTTAATTTTTCATCCTTGAATCACACGCATAAGAATACAAAAGATTCAGAAAGTAATGCCTCTCTATCA
>CAZRMG010000665.1:0-1618 GCA_964601095.1 uncultured Melioribacteraceae bacterium
AATCTGCAAAATTTATTGATGACAGTACTATAGCAATATCGATGGCTGTTTTACTTTTTTTAATCCCTGTGAAAACAAAAGATGATAAAAATAATTTTATATTGAATAGTGAAGCGATACCTAAAGTACCGTGGGATATTGTTTTATTATTTGGCGGTGGTTTTGCCTTGGCTGAAGGATTTGTAGAAAGCGGTTTATCGAAATTAATCGGGGAAGAATTTGCTGCATTGAAAGGATTTCCATTTATACTTCTGATTTTAATACTCAGTACTGTAGTTATATTTTCAAGCGAACTTACTTCCAACACTGCACAGACCGCAATTGTCCTCCCAATACTTGCTTCTTTATCAAAAAAGATTGGGGTTGACCCGTTATCGATAATGGTTCCTATAACGCTTTCCGTATCACTTGCTTTTATGTTGCCGGTTGGAACTCCGCCAAATGCAATTGTGTTCGGAAGTAAGAGATTACATGTTTGGGATATGGTGAAAGCAGGATTTATTCTTAATATAATATCGATTATTGCCGTTACAGTTCTCGCATATTTTTTATTCCCTTAATGAATCCCTATAGGTTTTTCAGCATCAAACAATAAATAAATGAGGTAAGACAATGGCATATTATAATACAAAACAAGTCGATTATAAATTTGAAGACACAATTATTAAAGTAACCGAAGAATTAAAAAAAGAGGGTTTTGGCATACTGTCTGAAATTGACGTTAAGGAAACACTTAAGAAAAAACTTGATGTTGATTTTCGAAAGTATAAAATACTTGGTGCATGCAACCCGCCCTTTGCATATAAAGCTTTACAAATTGAAGACAACCTAGGTGTGCTTTTACCGTGTAATGTAGTTGTTCAGGAAAAAGAAAACGGTATTGTTTTTGTAAGTATGGTTAATCCTATGGAATCTATGCAGAATGTAAAAAATCCATTGATGGAAGAAGTGGCAGCACAAATCTCTACAAAACTTCAGAATGTATTGAACAATCTTTAAAACAAAAGAGCGGAATTATTCCGCTCTTTACTGAAATCAATTAAATAATTTTATGAAGTTTAGCCCAATCCGAAAAACGTTTATCTTCAATTAATATGTGGCTTTGAATCCATCCTATCAATAAATCTTCTAATTGATTTTTAAGTTGAGTTAAAGATTTTGAACTTGTAAGGGCTTCTTTCATTTCTAAAATAATTTTTTCATGCTTTTGTTTGTGCGTTGAAAGTCCTGGATAATTGTGTTGTGCCATTAATTCTTCTTCAGATTTGAAATGGCTATCAATATAAGTTCTTAAATGTCTTAGAAGATATTTTATTTCCTGTTCTTGCGAAGCCGGGTTTTCAATTTCCAACAATTCATTTGCAATTGCGTATAAAAGTCTATGTTGAGAATCTACTTCTTCGAATCCCATTCTACAATTAGCAGTCCATATCATTCTTTGCATTAGAACCTCAAGTAATTATAAATCATTATCTAATCAATAACGGAAACTGTTATCATTTCATCGCCTTGTTCAATCATATCAACAACATCAACACCATTTACAACTTTACCGAAGACCGTATGTTTACCGTTCAAATGTGGTTGGGGAGAATGAGTAATAAAAAACTGGCTGCCG
>CAZRMG010000666.1:0-456 GCA_964601095.1 uncultured Melioribacteraceae bacterium
GCGCTTTATCGGCAGATCGCCGAAAATCAAACCAAAAGAAATATTTCCAAAAGAGAAGGAATCAGCCTGACTTCTTTCCAAAATGAAATTGATACCGCAATGTTGATTCAGAATGACAGTGTTTTGAATGTGAATATGTGGTTTCGTCCCAAAAAGAAGTACGATGTTTTTTACGGAGCCGAACTTTCATGGTCTGAATTCATGAATTTCGGGGTTTCGCCGCGTGTGTCGCTGGTGGCGAGAAACTTGTTCAGAGGTGGTGAGAATCTGGAAACAACGCTTCGCGGAACTCTGGGAAATGTAAACAAGAAGTTTACTGATGACAAGAGTTTTTTCAATGCATTTGAAATGACCTTTCAGACCAAACTCGGTTTTCCTTATTTATTATTTCCACTGAATACAGATCGTCTTTTCCCCAAACGTTTTTACAAACAAACCGATTTCCGGATGGGAGCT
>CAZRMG010000666.1:497-1613 GCA_964601095.1 uncultured Melioribacteraceae bacterium
GGAATCGGCAGGGTGACTTATTCAACAGGTTTGGATTATAATATTTCTTTCCGCGATACGCATTCGCATATGCTGAGTGTATTGAACACAGAATTTGTCTATAATATTCAGAAAGAAAATTATTTCAATGTATTTGAAGGTGACAACAATATCAAAAACAATTTCTTTAATGATTATTACTTCATGTACAATCCCGGCGCTGCAATTCAACATTACCAGGGAACTTTATCAGATGTTGATGTAATCAATATGATTTACAATGACCAAGCTTTCCTGAATACATTGGAAGGTCAAGGGCTGGAGGATTTATCGATTTTTGAAAATATGAATTTCAGAAGGCAAACTATTACGCAAGATGTTTTGGTAGCTTCTATGATTTATCAGTATACACATAATCAGAGCGAACGCCGGAATGTGAAAAATCCGTGGTACATCAGAGGAAGGGTAGAAGTAGCGGGAAATATTCTGGGACTGCTGGATGATGCTTTCGGATTTTATAAGACCGAAACGGATCAGGGCAAGGAAATGGGATTGGTTTTCAATGTGCCTTATTCGCAATTTGTGAAGTTAGAAGTAGATGTACGTAAATATTTCAATTTGAGCTCGACTTCCACGCTTGCCACCCGTGCATTTGCAGGAATTGTGCAACCGTATGGGAATACGGATTTTGTTCCTTTTGTACGAAGTTATACAGCAGGAGGGGCAAATGATGTACGGGGCTGGGCTGCTGCCACTTTGGGTCCTGCCGATTTTCCGCGGTATGCGGGAGGTGATGATGTCTTTGCGATTGAGCGGTTGAAATTACTTTTCAATGTGGAATATCGTTTCAAAATGATGGATATTTTCCATGGAGCATTGTTTGTAGATGCCGGAAACATTTGGGGAACCGATAAGAAAAATGAGTTGACATTGTTTAAATTCAATGATTTCTACAAAGAACTGGGAATAGGATCGGGATTTGGATTGAGAATCGATTTGACTTATCTGATGCTTCGTTTGGATTTTGCCTATAAAATCCACGATCCGAGTTATCCGTTGGGTGACAGATGGCAGTTTGATAATTTCAATATACTGAAACCGCGTCTTGCTTTTGGAATAAATTACCCTTTTTAATGA
>CAZRMG010000667.1:0-1600 GCA_964601095.1 uncultured Melioribacteraceae bacterium
TTTTTCATCAACCATACCTTGTGCGATATCGGTTCGTCTTCCGTTTTTTTCGGCGGTCGCGCGCATTTCGGAACGCATATATGATTGATATTTTTCCGATTGCTTCTGCCCTGCCTGATCAACAACAGTTGAGGCGCCCATTGAAGCGCCGGGAACCATAACAATTTTTTCGCAGGATAAGGCAATTAAAGCACCGGCAGAGATTGCACGTTTATCAATGAACGCAATAGTTTTTACTTTACTATTGAGTATTGCGTCTTTAATCTGAGTGGCGGCATCAACTCTTCCGCCGAAAGTATTAATCCTAAAAATTATTGCATCGGCAGAATTCTTTTCTGCTTCATTAACAATCCTTTTAACATACGGCGCCAATCCTAAATCAATATCACCTTCGATATTTCCGTAATAAACTGTTTGTGCAGATATTTGTTGAAATAAAATCAATGTGAACAACGCAAAGGCAAGTCTTTTCAATTTTTCCTCATAAGAGATTTTTCGAAGGTTTAATTAATTAAAAAGCGGTAATAATTCAAGGACTATCTGCTAATAAAAGCGTAGTTAAGAATTTTGTAGATAAGTTTAGCAACAATGTAATTTGGAGTTTCTGAAAGCTTTGTGGGAATAAAATTAACGATATCGAAGCCAACTATGTTTTTATCTGCCCCGATAATTTTTATAAGATTAAGAACTTCATCCCAAAGCAAACCTCCCGGTTCGGGATTTAATACCGTAGAAATTACGGAAGTATCAAACACACTTAAATCGAAATTGATGTAAACATTTTCCGAAACATTTTTTGCAGCTAACTCCTGCCAATTGTTTCCATACATACCCATTCTAATTTCACGAGTATAAAATGTTTTAATGCCTTTCATTTTTCTGAATTCATTTTCTTCAGCGCTTTGTGATCTTATACCGACCTGTATAATGTTTGAATTAAATTCCGAAATTTTCGCCGACACGGATGAAAATGTGTTTTTATTACCCTTGTCTTCACAAAGATTCGAATGGGCACTTAAATTTAAAATCGTAAGATTTTGGAATTTTTCACTGCATGCTTTTATTATAGGGATTGACATCAAACTTTCGCCGCCTATTGCAGCTATAAATTTTCCTGAATTCAAATGCAATTTTGTTTCTTTATAAATTTTATCGAATGCTTTTTGAAGGGACAGTTTTTCAAAAGACAATGGGGAAAGAGAACAAATTCCCTTTTCGAAACATAATTCTCTTCTTTGTTCTTCGTCAAAAAATTTTAAGCGATAAGAAGCTTCAAGGATTTTTTTTGACCCAGATAAAATTTCCTTAGGAATAGAATTGTTTTTTCTAAACTGTAAAGGAATAATTACAATATCTGAATCTTTGTAATCCGAATATTCTTTACTAAGTGCAAGAAAATTATTTTTGCTGCCGAGTACTTTCATCACCGTTCCAATTAGTAAATTCCCCCCTTTCATAAAGGGGGGAATCAATATTATGCTAATCTTTCAAAATAGTTGCAATTGCAGATCGATCATATTTCATTTTAACATTATTTCCAACATCAATAAGAACTGATTTTTCTTCGAGTCCGGCAACCGTACCGTGAAGCCCGCTGCTT
>CAZRMG010000668.1:0-1596 GCA_964601095.1 uncultured Melioribacteraceae bacterium
ATCTTGACGACGCATTGATGATGCCTTTAAATGTGCGCCACTTCGACGGATATAATAATGAAGCCGAAGCCTCAACGTTAACAAAATTCAAACCGCTCGAACCGGTACCGGGATTAAATGTTGGCGGATGGCACGATGCAGGTGATTACGATTTAAGAATTGAAAGTCAAGCTGAAACTGTAATTGCCCTTGCGATGATATACGAAGAATTCGGAATTGATTATGACCAAACATTCATCGATCAGGAAAATCGTCACGTTGAATTATTCCAGCCGGACGGCAAAGCAGATATTCTTCAACAAGTTGAACACGGAGTACTCGCAATACTTTCGGGTTATAGATCAATGGGAATGCTTTACCGCGGAATTATCGTTCCAAGTTTAAGGCAGTATGTTCATTTGGGCGATGCCGGTTCTCATACGGATAACAAAATTTGTGATGACAAAGAAGGTTTGGAAAAAGCAGCAAAGATCACAGAACTGTGGCACAAAAAAGTTGCAAACCGTTTTTCAAATGTTTTTGATCCAGGTTTATTCTTAGATCAAATCGAATTGGTTGTGCCAACCTTGGATGACCGTTTGGTTTTCATGGATTCGGGTTCGAACTATCAATTAATCGGCGCAAACGCCCTTGCTGTTGCTGCAAGAGTTCTTAAGAGCTATAAACCAGATCTTTCTAAAGAATGTTTAAAAGTTGCCGAAGATATTTGGAATAAATATAAAGATTCCAAAATTGATCCGGCTAACTGGTGGATGAGTTCGCAGAATATGGAAACACTCATCGAACTTGTAATCACTACCGGAAAAGATGAATATAAAAAAGCATTGTGTGAAATGAGTCCGCAAGTTAAACAAGGTTTTATGATGGCAGGCTGGAGCTTAGGTAGAGTATTGGAACATATTGATTGCCAGGATTTTAAAGATTCAGTAAATGCTGCTGCTGTTGCATTCAAACCAATGCAGGAAAAAATGCTGAAAGAATCTCCGTTCGGTTCACCGATGTCTCATACGGAATATATTGCTTTCCGTCAGTACTATTTATATAAATTCTGGCCGGATTTATATCCTGCAGAAAATATGTTTTCTGTAGTAAATTATCTTTTAGGATGCAGACCAGGCAATACAACCAACAGTTTGGTTTCGGGCGTTGGCGTTAATTCTCCAACAATTGCTTACGGCACAAACAGAGCTGATTGGAGTTACATACCGGGCGGTACTTTTTGGAATGCAGTTAATTTAGTTAGTCCGGATTTTGCCGAAGATAAAGTTTGGCCGTTCATGTGGCAGGAAAGAGAATATATAATTACTGCTCCTTGTTATTATATGTTTTCTGTGTTAGCGGCGGATAAAATACTTAGTGAAAGAAAATAATCTTTAAAATACTTGTCCACGTTCATGGGGTTGTTCAATTTATGAACAACCTTTTTTTATTGGTGAATAGGAATTATGAAATCATTTTTTATGTTTTGATTTTAATGTAGGAACTATTAATAAGTTTAATGAGGATTCAAGTATCATTAATGATTTTATAAAAAGTGGTTTAAGTGATGAAAAAACAATTATAATATGTATTAAAAAGTATCAAATAAGGAATTTA
>CAZRMG010000669.1:0-1593 GCA_964601095.1 uncultured Melioribacteraceae bacterium
GTGCAGCTTTTAATTCTAGTTTTTCGGAGGTTTCAACAAGCGGATATACCAAAAATGTTTGGTAACCTTCTTTTGCTTTATCAATAATGAAATTGTAAACATCGTTTAATTTGCTTTCACCTCGTAAAACTGTTTTGATCGGTTTTCTGTTTATGGGCATTTCATCGATAATAGAAATGTCGAGATCGCCGTAAAGTGTCATAGAAAGTGTTCGCGGTATAGGTGTTGCCGTCATTATTAAAACATCAGGTTGATATCCTTTTGCAATTAGTTCCGAGCGTTGTGCTACACCAAAACGGTGCTGCTCATCAATTACAACTATACCGGGTTTGTAGAATTCAACATTTTCCTCAATCAATGCATGTGTTCCAATTATCAACTTTGCTTCACCGTTTTTAATCTCTTCGAGAATCTTTGCCCGCTCAGATAATTTTTGTCCGCCGATCAGCACAACAGTTTTAATGCCGAGAGTTTCAACTTGTTTGGAAATTCTTTTAAAATGTTGATCAGCTAAAATTTCAGTCGGTGCCATCAGGATAGATTGATACCCGTTAGAAACTACAATTAACATTGCAATTAAAGCTACTATAGTTTTTCCGCTTCCAACATCTCCTTGAAGTAAACGATTCATCGGTGATGCGCTTTCCAAATCCTTACGAATCTCGCTTAGAACATTTAATTGTGCTTTTGTTAATTCGAACGGCAAAGACTTTATTAATTTTTTTAAGGGATCAGCTTTAACCGAATATGAAATGCCTTTCTTCCTCTCTTTGAAAAAATATTTTCTCATTGCAACAAGGCATTCGAAATAAAATAATTCTTCATACTTTAAGCGCTTCATCGCTATTGATATCGATTCCATATCGGGCGGAAAATGCATTTTATTAATGGTGTCATTAAGAAATAAAAGTTTTTTCTCTTTAATCAAATATTCGGGCAGAGTTTCCGGTATCTCTTTCGAATAAGCTTCAACTGCTTGATGAATTATTCTTCTTAAACTAAAATCACCGAGATTTGCAGAACGCAACTCCTTTGGTACGCGATAGAATGGAATTATCTTCCCGGTATTCAGGAAATCGGTGGATTCCTTTTCAGCTAATCTGTCAAAATCCGGGTGAACAAATTGAAGATGCCCGTATTTTGTTAAGACAGGTTTTGAAGAAACAGCAAAATGATTTCCTTCGTTAAAAACATCTTTGAAATATTTTGCACCTTGAAACCAAACGCATTCAAAAAATCCTGATGAATCTTTCATACTAACTTTAAAAATCTGTTTCTTCCCGTACCGGATTAGCTCTTTTTTTAAAACTTCGCCTATAATTGTGACTTCGCCTTCGTAGCCGTTGCGGGCGAATTGCACAACTTTTACGCAATTTAGAATTGTTGAACGGTCGAGATATTTTGTCGGTAAGTAAAATAGAAGATCGCGAATAGTTCTAATGCCGATTTTAGAAAATGCTTCCGCACGTTTTGGTCCGACGGATTTTAAAAATTGAACTGATGTGGAAAGATTTTCGGGCATTTTCCAATTTGAAATGTTTGGTACTAAATATAATCAAAAATGAAATAGAGTTGAAACATAGAAAAATCGTT
>CAZRMG010000670.1:0-1587 GCA_964601095.1 uncultured Melioribacteraceae bacterium
GTTGCTCGTTAATGAAACAAAAAACACAGGTGAGTATTCAGTTCAATTTGATGCTGGCAATTTTGCAAGTGGAATTTATTTTTACAGAATTGAAACTGGAAATTTCTCTGCTTCAAAACGTATGCTTCTTTTAAAATAATTAATACCTAATAACTTTTAAGAGTCTGTGATTATAAGAAAATATTAGTCACAGACTTTTTTATTATTTGCGATATTAATCAATTGGTTTTAATTTCAATTCACCGGTTCAAAGTTTTTATGAATGAAAAAGATTCAATCATAGTTTGATGGAAATTATAGAGCAGTGCTTGTAAATGAATTTATTCAAGCCGGCAATTATAAACCCAGCTTTCAACTAATGACAACAAACTTTCCAACGGAGTATATTTTTATAGATTTACTGCCGGGTCTTTAACTTTAAAAAAATGTTATTGATAATATAAATTGAGAAGTCGTTATGAGAATCATTACTAAAAAACTTTTAACAGCATTATCCTTATTTATGTTTATTGCCTTTCACACAAATTATGCTGAAGTAAAACTTCCAAAACTTATAAGTGATGGAATGGTTTTGCAGAGAGATGTTCCGGTAAAAATATGGGGATGGGCTTCGCCGGGAGAAAAAATTAAAATAGATTTTCGCGGAGAAGAATATTCATGCACCGCGAATGATGAAGGAAAATGGCTTGTCGAACTTTCGGAAATGGAAGCGGGCGGACCTTTCGATATGGAAATTACCGGGACAAATAAAATTATTCTCAAAAATGTTTTTGTCGGCGAAGTTTGGATTTGCTCGGGACAATCCAACATGCAAACGCCAATGTCGCGGCTTAAAGATTTATACGCCGATGAAATTGCATCTTCCGAAAATAATTATATAAGATATTTTACTGTTCCACAGCAGTATGATTTTAACAAACAACTTGAAGACGTAGCCGGTGGTAAATGGGAAACACCAAACCCAAATTCAGTATTGTCGTTTGCGGCTATACCGTATTTTTTCGGAAGAAATATTTATGAAAAATATAATGTGCCGGTAGGAATTATTAACGCGAGCATAGGCGGAACTCCAATAGAATCATGGATGAGTGAGGATGTGTTAAAAGAATTTTCCGAACCAATGGAAATTCTAAACAAGTATAAAGATCCTAATTATATCAACAATATTATTGCAGGCGATAAAAAAAGGAACGATGATTGGTATTCGGAATTGATGAATAAGGATTTAGGTTATAAAGGAGATGTTAATTGGTATCAGCCGGAATTAGACGCAACTGATTGGTTGACTATGACTATCCCTGCCTTTTGGGAAGAAGTCGGTTTGAAAAACACAAACGGTTCTGTGTGGTTTAGAAAAGAATTTATAGTTCCTGCTTCGATGGCAGGTAAACAAGCAAGATTAAATCTCGGTACAATCGTTGATAGTGACTCTGCATTTGTAAATGGAAAGTTTGTCGGCACTACTGCATATCAATATCCGCCAAGAGTTTATCAAATCCCCGAAGGAGTATTAAAAGAAGGCAAAAATATTATTGCTGTTAGAATTGTAAACAATATTGGTCGCGGCGGATTTATAAAAGAAAAACC
>CAZRMG010000671.1:0-1585 GCA_964601095.1 uncultured Melioribacteraceae bacterium
TACCGAACATTGTAAAGATGAAAAATTTTACGGATGCATAAATTCTTCTTTCGCCACCCCAGATACCGATAATGAAATACATTGGGATGAGCATGGCTTCCCAAAAAATGTAGAACAAGAAAAGATCAATCGAAATAAAAACGCCGAGCATTCCCGCTTCGAGCATTAACATAGAAAATGTGAACATCTTTACATTTTTTTGAATCGCGTTCCATGTTTATAACAATGTAAGCGGAGTTAAAAATGTTGTAAGCAAAACAAGAAGCAAAGAAATTCCGTCAACGCCAACTGTATAACCTATGTTTAAACTTTTTATCCATACGAAATTATGGATGAACTGAAAACTTGAATTGGCAGAATCAAAATTAACATACACAATTAATGATATCACAAATGCAATAGTTGAAACTGCCAATGCGTACCAGCGAATTACTTTTTTATTTTCGCTTTTTAAGAAAAGTACAAGTACACTTCCGATAATTGGAGTCAGTAATAAATATGTTAAAAGAAAATTCTGTTCCATATATTTTTAATAATTCCTTACGGAAAAAATTTATTCTTCAAGCAAAAACTTTTAGACGAAATTTAGAATTAACCACAATAATATTATTGCAATTCCAGTCATCATTATTACTGCATAAAACTGAGTGATACCGTTTTGAATTTTTCTTATACTTCCGGAAATTAAATCGATAAGATGCGCCGAACCGTTAACAATTCCGTCGATAATTGTTGAGTCTGTAAAGTCCCACAATATTTTTTCCGATCCTTTTTGAATCGGTTTTATTACAGTTGCTTCGTATGCTTCGTCAACAAAATATTTATTCCAAAGTAAATTGTACAAACCTTTGAATTTTTTGGATACACTTTCCGCAATGCCCGGTTTCTTCAAATAAATTTTTAACGCAAAGTAAATTGCAGTCAATGCAAGAGCAACTGAAATAACCATCAACAAAATTTCAACAAAATGAGAACCATGACCGAAATGTGCGAGTTTTAATTTTGCAGGTTCGTAAATAGGTGCAAGCCAATTTTCAAAAAGATTTCCGTGTTCTCCGACAAAGACTGCGGGCAATCCAATATATCCGCCGATAACAGAAAGTACAGCTAAAATCATCAATGGTATTGTCATTACAGCCGGAGATTCGTGTGGATGAACATGATGATGATCGAATCTTTCTTTGCCGTAAAATGTAAGTGATAATAATCTAAACATATAAAACGCTGTCATCATCGCTGTTAATACCCCGATGAACCAAAATATAAATCCGCCTTTATCGTATGCGTTCCATAAAATTTCATCTTTGCTAAAGAAACCCGATAGACCCGGGATTCCGGAAATGGCAAGCGTTGCAACTAAAAATGTTGCAAAAGTTTTCGGCATATATCTTTTTAAGCCGCCGTACTTTTGAATATTTTGTTCTTCGTGCATTCCATGAATTACAGCGCCGGCTCCGAGGAATAATAATGCCTTAAAAAATGCGTGAGTCATAACATGAAAAATTGACGAGCTGAAAGCGCCAACTCCCGCCGCTAAAAACATATAACCCAGCTGGCTTACTGTTGAATAAGCTAAAACTTTTTT
>CAZRMG010000672.1:0-1583 GCA_964601095.1 uncultured Melioribacteraceae bacterium
TTGCAGCGGTTAAATTTAAATCAAGAATATTTATATCCATTAGTCGGGATAAAGAATCCGCTTGAACTGCGCTTAGAATCTTTTGAACATTAGCTACAGTATTGGATGATTCTTGTTCCACTATGATTAGTGATTCATGGATTTCGGAGATAGAATTATTATGTTTTTCGAAGGCGCTATCTATTAATTCGCACGCGGAACGATGCGGTTACCCCCGATTTTCGGACCACTAGCTTAAGTGGAATTTGCGTTCTTGGAGTGACACGAAAGGACGCATAAAATGGGAAGAAAAGAAAGAAGAAAACTGAGTGATAAGTTCAAGGCTGAAGTGGCTCTTGAGGCGATGAAGGGCGTGAAGACTCTGGCTGAATTGGCATCGCAATATCAGGTTCATCCAAACCAGATCTCGGATTGGAAAAAGCAACTTGTATCGAATGCCCCAGAGATTTTCGGGTCGGGCAAGAAGAGCTCAAACAAGACAGAGGAGGAGCTTACCGCGCCCCTTTATGAAGAGATTGGTCGGCTGAAAATGGAGGTTAAGTGGCTGGGAAAAAAGCTATGAGCCTGCCGCTTTCAATACGTCAGAATTGGGTAAATGTTAACGATGATTTATCCTTGCGAAGACAGTGTCAGTTGGCAGGCGTTTCACGATCAACCTATTATTACGAACCCGTTCCTGAAAGTGATGAAAATCTTCACCTAATGAGGCTTATGGACGAGCACTATTTGAAGCACCCCGAGTTTGGATCTCCGCGAATGACCGACTGGCTTCGCGATCAGGGGTACAGAGTCAATCAGAAGCGTATAGCTCGCCTGATGCAATTGATGGGGATTCAGGCGATCACGCCTGGCCCGCATACGAGCAAGCCAGCGCCGCAACACAAAATATACCCGTATTTATTGCGTGGAGTGCGCATTGAACGCGTCAACCAAGTGTGGAGTATTGACATCACCTACATCCCGATGAAGCACGGCTTTATGTACTTGGTCGTCGTGATTGATTGGTATAGCCGCTTCGTGCTCGCATGGGAACTCTCGAACTCGCTCGACAGCGACTTTTGCGTGCGAGCACTTGAAAGAGCACTTGAATACGGAACGCCCGAAATCTTCAACAGCGATCAAGGCGCTCAGTTCACCTCTGAGGCCTTCACGAACGTGCTGCTGAGCAAAGGAATTCGAATCAGCATGGACGGCCGCGGACGCGCCTTGGATAACGTGTATATAGAGCGATTGTGGTGGACGGTAAAATATGAAGAAGTCTATCCAAAATGTTATGAAGATGGGCATCAGCTTTATAAAGGGCTTATGCTCTATTTTGACTACTACAACGAAGAAAGAAAACACAGTGCCATTGACAAGCAAACACCCTCTGATGTATTCATGAAAGGGTTAATAGTAAACATGGAAGCGATGCCGTCGCTTCGCTCCGCCCTCGATCCTACGGATCGCCCCTTCGGGGACGGGCTGCGCTCCGCGACGGCATTAGAGGAAGGCGGCTCGTTGGCCGCCACAGGAACAAAAATGGAACCGCAGGTTCCACTTAAGAATGGACGGTCCGTGGTTTAAAAATGGGGGTAAGCCCA
>CAZRMG010000673.1:0-843 GCA_964601095.1 uncultured Melioribacteraceae bacterium
AAAAGGGCTGCTTAAAAATGAAGCAGCCCTGAAATTTCTAGGAAATTATTTATTGATTATTTTGTTTCATTCAAAATTTTATCGGCAGCCAAAACAGAAAACATATAATAACACGGGGCGGTAATAATATATTCTCTTTCCTGCCACAAGAAAGGCCATACTTTATCTTCTGCGAGATCCGGGCTAACTAAATTAACAGCGTTCCAGAATGTACCGCCCGGAATGTAACTCCAATCCGCTCTGTTTGTACCGTACGCAACTGTAGGCGAGTTAACACCAACACCGGAAACCAAGCTGTTTGTTGTGCTGCCGGGTTTGCATCCAAGAAGATAGTTAATTACGGAGAACATATTTTCTGCAGGATATAAATCCGGCCAATACTTATATAAATAGTACTGGCGGAATGCAACATATTCCGTATGAGACATTGGTGAACCGAACGGAGATTCGGAAATCATTTTTTCCTGCATAGGTTTATACGCAACCGCCGCTGCATTAACCGAATCTTTGAAGTCTTTGCAATCGATATGTTCCAATACTCTGCCCAAACTCCAACCGGTCATCATAAAACTTCTTCTCACGTTTGAACTCATACCACACAGTGCTTTTTTATATTCTTCTTTGCCCGTAGTAATAACAAGTTCAATAAGAGTTTCCATTTTATATGAACTCATCCACCAGTTTTCGGAATCGATTTTTGAATCTTTATATTTGTTTAAACTTGCCTTAAGTTTATTAATGATTTCTCTCTCAAGATACTTTGTGAAATTAGGATTGTCTTTATTTATATTGCTGTTGTTGATCCTTACCGCGATAACGGTATAGTTTAAATTTTCATCGTAA
>CAZRMG010000673.1:853-1577 GCA_964601095.1 uncultured Melioribacteraceae bacterium
CGATTTTTGAATCTCTATATTTTTTCCAAATATCTTCTGCGGCAGATAAGCATTCATTAGCGAGTTCCGGTTTATAGTTTTTAAGAACTCTTGCAGCAACAGCAAGTGCGTTTGCGCCTGTAAGTTGAAAATTCGGGTTTGAATCCATAAATACTAAACGGTCATCCAGTGTTGGGACTACTAACTCAATTTGATCTAGAAATAAACCGGGATCAAAGACATTTGAATATCGGTTCGCAACTTTTTTATGCCAGAGTTCGGTAAACTTTGCTGCTTTTTCCAAACCTTCTTTGTCATCACAAATTTTGTTATCCGTATGAGAACCGGCATCGCCCAAATGAACATACTGCCTTAAACTTGGAACGATAATTCCGCGGTAAAGCATTCCCATTGATCTATAACCCGAAAGTATTGCGAGTACTCCGTGTTCAACTTGTTGAAGAATATCTGCTTTGCCGTCCGGTTGGAACAATTCTACATGACGGTTTTCTTGGTCAATGAAAGTTTGGTCATAATCAATTCCGAATTCTTCGTATGCCATGGCAAGTGCAATAACAGTTTCTGCTTGGCTTTCAATTCTCAAATCATAATCGCCTGCATCGTGCCAGCCGCCAACATTCAATCCGGGTACAGGTTCAAGAGGTTTGAATTTTGTTAATGTTGATGTTTCTTTTTCGTTGTTATATCCGTCGAAGTGGCGCACATTTAAAGGCATCATCAATGC
>CAZRMG010000674.1:0-1570 GCA_964601095.1 uncultured Melioribacteraceae bacterium
AATGGGTTTTCTTGTCAGCCCCTTTTCAGTAATCGTAAACGACGGCAGATTCTCGTAGACGGCGTCAACCCATTTTTCATCCGCGGACTCCTCGGATGCTCCCTCCAGGGCGAGTTCTTTCTCCAATTCGGCGGCAAGCTTCTTTTCGGTTGGCGCATCCTGGGGCACGTCAGCGCTCTCCACTTCCCCCTCGGTAATGCGATAGGGTCTGTCGAGACTTTCATTCTTCGCGAAGCGACTCGCCCAGGACTCGCGAGACGGCGCATACCCGTCGCCGTCGATCATTCCACCATCCAGCTCAAAGCCGTAGTGCTCGGCCTGCCATGTCCCGTCCTTGAGCTGACCTTCGATCGTGATGATCTTGCCGCTCGGCTCGATTCGCTTCAAGGCCCGGGCCAGGACCCGGCAGCCTCCGTCGAGCGGACCGGACTGGATTGGTCCGGCGTCGATGAGAATCGAGGCGATCGAATCCTTCTTGAAGGCTTGTTTGACCTTCTCGCCAAGCCACTGAGGCAATGTTGGCCATGAGTTTCCAATGGTGTATTTTTCACCCTTGGGGTTGGACTTTGCGTAGACCAGCCCCTTGCCACCGCCGACCGCATCACGTGCCGCCCTGATTGTCGCTCCCGATGAAATGACGTTATCAACGAAAAACACATTGTCCCCGTTGAGTGTTTCCGTGCTGACCATACCGAATTCAGCGGGCTTCAGCGTACGTTGCCCGGCTACGCGGGCATCCCTCTGGCTGGCTCCCGCCTTCCGCTTGAGCACGTCCGCCACACGGCCGCCGGTGATCGCCGCAATCCGATCGGCGAGGGCGGCATTCGCCGACGTATCACCGGTGTGGCCGGGGATCGGGACCAGTATCGCCGACTTTCTCGCCTCATTGGGAATGAGCGCCGCCATTTCTTCTGCGACAATATCCAACACCGCCGGGTCCATTCCCTTCACCCCATAGGCGTTTTCCCGAAATGCTTTTTCTTGTTCGCTGAGGGATGGTTTTACTCGCGGCGAAATGTACGCGTGGGCGGCAAGAGCCTCGTCATAGGCTTTCAGAGAAGGCTTTTCATCCGCGGCGCGAATCCATTCAGCGGGAACGGCTCCCCTCACCTTCGCGCCGTGGCCGATGGCAAGGCTTTCTGCCAAGGTGTCGCCGAGGTCCGTCCTGCCTCCGAAATGCCTCTTGTTTCTTAACTGGTCTCTGTCAGGGACGAGGTTCTTTACCAGAACATCGACAGGGTAGACGGCAATCTCTTTCCCGGGATAAGCCAACCTTCCGAACTGATGGGCCATGCCCGGGAAGATCGAGAGAGAAACGGTCCCGTGGGAAGATTGCAGAGACTTTGCAGTCCTGGCGCTGGTCGGCCTTAGTCCTTCCTGCATGATGGGGATGCTGCCGTCCGTTCCATGATACATTCTGATCGTCGCATAGGGATTGTCCTTCAGCCATGTATTGAGTCGGACGATGGACTTCTTTGTGGGTTCCCGGTAGGCTATATCGTGCCATTCGTCGTCCTGGCTAAAGTCAGTGACGGTTTCCTCCCCGAAATTGTCATATTTCCCCGTTCCA
>CAZRMG010000675.1:0-1566 GCA_964601095.1 uncultured Melioribacteraceae bacterium
CCGCCTAAAGCCGCAAGCGGGATGGACATACCCGCAAAGAATGCAATTATCATTAATGACGAAGCAAAAATACTTTTAATAAGTAAAGGTTTATACGGCTCTACAGGCGCTGTTTCAATTCTTTCAAAACGCACTTTTTTAAATTCAACGCGATAAATAATTACAATAATAATCCAAACAATTATTAATCCCGCAAGTGCAACGGGTGTTTGATATAATGCATATTTCGAAAATGAAATGCCGGATGAAATACCAATAATCATATTTTGAGGATTACCGATAATTGTTGCCGATGAGCCAATATTTGCCGCGGTTACCAATCCAATTAAATAAGGTATAGGATTTCTTTTTAACGCTATTACAATTTCAATAACAAGCGGTGTAAACATTATTACAATTGTATCGTTCAAGAAAAAAGCTGAAAGAATTCCTGAAGAAAATATTATTAACGATAAAAGCTGAGACGGTGTTTTTGCAATCTTAATTATTCTTTGAGAAACAATTTTAAAGAAACCGCATATACGCAAATTACCATTGATTATCATCATCGAGAATAAAAGAAGTATTGTATTCAGATCAACCGCATCGTAAGCTTCTTCAAGTTTGATTGCGCCTATTAAAATCAACACTGCCGAACCAACCAATGCAATTGTCGAGCGGTTCATACGGAATTTCGGATAACTGCCTATGGCAATTCCGTACAACGTGAAAAGTATTACAAATAAAGATGCATAATGAAATGTTGTCATAAAAAATATAAATGCAGAATGTAGATTTTAGAATGGAGAATCATCTCCACTCTAAGTTCAACACTCCGCACTCTACACTCAAATTATTCTCCGTGTTTTGTTTTAAATCCTTTCATCATCCAACTTCTAGCGAGAATTAATCCGATTGGACTTAAAACAGCAATGCCTCCGTAAATCAACCACATCATTTCCGTATTCATCATCGCGGAAGGCGTGTCTGCAGGACAATAATTCATCAAGAACCAGCCTGAGTATAAACTCGTAACAATTTTAGTTAAGAACCACGGGAACTGTCCAATTCCCATATAAATACCTGTCATATTTTTCGGCGCAATTTCTGCAACCCATTGTAAAAATCTTGGCTGCCACATTGCTTCGCCAATTGTCATAATTATTAAATAAGCCATAAGAGTATAAATACTCGGTCCCAATGCAAGTATAAACGTTGGCGATGCCATGACGAATGTACCGATTATCATCATAGTGTAAGCATTCTTTTTTGTAGTAAGCGCAGTAACAATAGGAGTAAGAATAAAAATTAAAATAGGATTAAGATTTACAAAAAATTCAAAATTGTCCTGCACAAATCCTTCGAACGCGCGGCTTGTATAAAGCGGCAGAGTTAACCAATTGTGCGCGAATAAAGTTTGTACGGGAATAAGAATAAAAATAAAATACAGAAAGCGAAGGTCTCTTAGCGGAAAGTTTTTAAAATAGAATTTCACCTTTTCGTTAAAGCTCATGTTTTTCAATTCATCTTCATCTTCTTTCTCACTTTCGGTTAAATCTTTGCCTGCATCAGCAACGGCTTTATCAT
>CAZRMG010000676.1:0-1565 GCA_964601095.1 uncultured Melioribacteraceae bacterium
TGAAGCGCAAAAACTGATTGAAATCAGCCTTGAAGGCAGTGTGGGATAAATGTACAATCCCCTATGCTTAAAGTTATAAAACCCCGCCGTGAATATCTTGAATCCTATGCCGAAGCAATGGCGGAAGGATTTATAAATATGGCTCTGGGCGGGTTTGGAAATTTCACACCGGAAGAAATCCGCAACAATCCAGATCAAGTTTTAACGATTCTCAATCAAAAAGAACCTCGGATTGTTAAAACCAAGGACAACCGAGAATTTCTTTTGCATGACCATGAAATATGGTGGATTGTAGATGAAACACGCTTTATCGGAGCGATTTCCCTACGCTATGATGATGACCCGATAATGCTTTCTTATGCCGGACATGTTGGAATGGCTATACGTCCATCCCTTCTTAACAAAGGATTTGGAGTTAAGGGCATTAATATCGGATACAATAAAGCCAAAGAAGAATTCAAAAAACGAGGATTAAAACGAATTATGGCCTCATGTGAAACTGAAAACACCGCTTCGGCGCGCCTTATCAAGCATAACGGAGGCATTTTAACCGGAACTATTGAAAACGGCGGCGGATACGGAAAACTGGAAGTCTATTGGATTGATGTAATATGATAGTAACCATCGCATATAAAAACGACACATTAAATATGTTCAAAAGTAATCAGGATGATATTTATGTATATACAGCCCCTAGAGGTGAGCATTTAGATGCTTTCATTATTTACGCCCCTGCCGGCGATATTGATTATATCGACCTTTATGAAGACTTTGAACATATAATGAAACACTTTAATAGCATCACGACTGTATCCCCGCTTGTGGAAACAATGTTTGCCTGCTCTTTAAAATGTAATGTAATGAAAACTTCTATGGACTTGTTCTACAACAATGCCGATACAATAGGAATCCGAACACGCTCACAAGATAACAAAATAAAAGGCCCTATCGTTTGGCTAAAAACAACAAATGCCAGTGAAATATTCAATCATTGCCAGCTTTTAAAATTTTAATCATTAAAAAATCTGTCAAAATAATAGAAAAAAATCACAAAAAATTTGAATATGGTGTAAAATAGCCTAGCTTAAGGGGTGTATATTTTTCTATTAAACTTGGGAATAAAGTAAATGCTGGACATTAAAAATCTTCATGCGCGCGTGGCGGAAAACGGAACCGAAATTCTAAAGGGATTATCCCTGAAAATTAACAAAGGCGAAGTCCACGCAATTATGGGGCCGAACGGTAGCGGTAAATCCACCCTATCCTATGTTCTGGCCGGAAAAGAAGATTACGAAGTAACAAAAGGTTCAGCAGAACTTGATGGAAAGAATTTATTGGATATGTCCGCCGATGAGCGTGCCGCCGCAGGGCTATTTCTGGCATTTCAATACCCCGTTGAAATTCCGGGTGTCCCAACAACAACATTCTTGAAAACCGCAATCAATTCTATCCGCAAGAAAAAAGGATTGGGCGACATCGAACCGGTTGAGTTTATGAAGTCACTTAAAACTAATTGCAAGAAATTAGGCATTAACGAAGATATGTTAAAACGCCCAGTAAATGTC
>CAZRMG010000677.1:0-1564 GCA_964601095.1 uncultured Melioribacteraceae bacterium
GTTAGGAGAAGGTGTGTTCGAAGTTAAATCGACAAACGGTGATACGCATTTAGGCGGTGACGATTTCGATCAAAGATTAATTGATTTTCTTGCAGAAGAATTTAATAAGCAGGAAGGTATTGATTTACGAAAAGATCCGATGGCATTGCAAAGATTGAAAGAAGCCGCAGAAAAAGCTAAGATTGAATTATCATCTTCAATGCAGACAGATGTTAATCTGCCGTTTATTACCGCAACACAGGATGGACCCAAACACTTGAATATCACAATTAGCCGTTCAAAATTTGAACAGTTAGTTGATGATTTAATTCAAAGAACTGCCGATCCCTGCGAAGCAGCAATTAAAGACGCAAATGTAACAGCATCACAGATTGATGAAGTTATTCTTGTCGGCGGATCGACACGTATTCCTAAAGTTCAAGAACTTGTTAAAAAAATATTTGGTAAAGAACCGCATAAAGGCGTTAACCCGGATGAAGTAGTTGCAATCGGCGCGGCAATTCAAGGCGGTGTTCTCGCAGGCGATGTTAAAGATGTATTATTGCTCGATGTTACTCCGCTTTCTCTCGGCATCGAAACTCTCGGTGGTGTAATGACGGTTTTAATTCCATCAAACACAACAATTCCAACACGCAAGAGTGAAGTGTTCTCTACTGCAGCAGATAATCAACCGTCAGTAGAAATTCATATTCTTCAAGGCGAACGCCCGATGGCAGCGGATAACAGAACACTAGGACGTTTCCATTTAGACGGTATTCCTCCTGCACCGCGCGGTATTCCTCAAGTTGAAGTTACTTTTGATATTGATGCAAACGGAATTTTGCATGTTGCAGCCAAAGATAAAGCTACAAACAAAGAACAAAGTATTCGTATAACTTCATCGAGCGGACTTAGTAAAGAAGAAGTAGAAAAAATGAAGCAGACAGCATCGGAACATGCAGCCGAAGATAAAAAACGTAAAGAATCTGCCGAAGTTCGAAATCAAGCAGATAGTCTTGTATTTCAAACTAAAAAACAAATTGAAGAAATGAAGGATAAAATCACAAGCGAACAAAAGAGCCGTCTTGAAAGTGAAATAACAAAAGTTGAAGATGCACTGAAAACAAACGATACCGATAAAATTAAAGCGGCTACGGATGAGATGACTAAAGTGTGGAATGAGATTGCTCAGCAATTGTATCAGCAGCAAGGCCCAGCAGGTCCACAGCCCGGTGGACCTGAAGCTGAACAGCAGCAACAGCAAAATCAACAAGCACAGCAGGAAAAGAAAAAAGACGACCGCGAAGTTCAAGATGCATCGTATGAAGTTGTTGACGATAAATAAAAAAAACAAAAAAATATAAATGGAGGACAAAATGACTGAAACAAAAGAAATGGTAGAAGTAGCTCAACCCAAAACATGGGATGAAGCCCTTGAAAAAGAATCGTGGATAGCGCCGTTGGTTGATATCTACGAAACAAAAGATGATTATTTCCTTACTGCCGTTATGCCAGGCGTTAAAAAGGAAGATATAAAAATCAAACTTGAAGAAGGACATCTCATTTTAATGGGAAGAATTAATTA
>CAZRMG010000678.1:0-1556 GCA_964601095.1 uncultured Melioribacteraceae bacterium
TTGCAAATATATGAAAAATTGCAAAATGATGCTTAATAAAAGTTGATTTTTATTTTACACTTTATCGTTACTAATTACAGAGATTCCTCTTTCCATTCCCGGCAGCGGGGTCGTCATTGCGAGCGAAGCGTGGCAATCTCTACTTCTAAAGGACAGATTGCTTCGTCGTCCCTCCTCGCAATGACAGATTTGTATAACCTACACACATTCAGGCATTCAACCAATTATAGTCGCTATTTCGTGAATTTAGATTTCTTTCAGAGCTCCACTTCGCTTCGGTCTCACTACACTACGTTTCGTTCGGAATGACTGTCGCTTTTGGGGTTATTGAGGTGAAAGGGCGGCGACGCCGCCCTTTCACCTCCCCTTTAAATTACAGGCTGCCGGTCATTCCGAACGAAGTGAGGAATCTATTCTGATAATCAACAGATTTATGCCATTAGCAGATTTACTCCCTGTCATATTCACATTGTTCCTAAAAAAATTGGGTCGGGACTCGCAATGACGGTGGTTCGATGTTCCAACGCTGGTCGGGATTTCAAATCCCGATCAGCAAGGGATCAGCAAGTATTGTTATTACCCGATTAAATGGAGTGAGATTAAATACTATCTTTGTTTAATAACAAACCCCTTTCTCAATGACCGAAAACCTCAACATCAACCTCTATGCCACCCTATTGCTCGACGACTGGGTGAATCGGGAAGGACTCATCCCCGCAGAAAAGTTTCTCTTATCGAAATATCTATCAGATACTTCTAAACGAATCCTTGAAGCTGGTACCGGCGGAGGTAGGATATCCTTCGAAATTGAAAGGATGGGCTTCAAAAACATCACTGCCTTTGATTTTGTCCCCGAAATGATCAAACATGCCTCTTCCGAAGCAGAGAAGCTCAACTCTTCCATCGACTTCAAAGTGCTCGATGCTACAAACCTTGATGTCTTTGACGATAATTCTTTTGACTATCTGGTGTATCTTCAACAGGTACTTTGCTTTATCGACAAGCAGCCGCTGTTTGAAAATGCTATCAAAGAAGCATATAGAGTTGCCCGAAAGGATGGAATTGCCATCTTTTCTTTCCTCGATTTTCGCTCACGGAAGATTAATTATATCCTGAGCCTAAAACTTTGTTTTCTGAGATTTTTTAGGAATGAGAAGATCTCCCGGCAGTACCTCCCATGGCTGAAATTAAATAACCGGATGAATTGGAAATTGTTTTGTAGGAATCAACCCCTGACTTATTGGGTTAAAAGGGAACAGATTGTTTCACTCATTGAAAGTACCGGATTTTCAATCCTTGAAGTTGGTACTGAAAGTGAATTGAAGAAAAGTAATGATCCCGATAATGGGATGTTGTATGTGGTGTGTAAAAAGTAAGCGACACTATTAAAAGTTTAATTACTTTTTTATAAAAATCTGCAAATGAAGTTATTTATATGAGAGATAAGAACTGATTAAGTTGTTCTTTTTTTGAAAAATGAGTAACTGCTATATCGTGAAAATTCTTATTTCTATTCTTACGATTCTTCTTTACAGCATCTAGCATTTCTTTCACTA
>CAZRMG010000679.1:0-1554 GCA_964601095.1 uncultured Melioribacteraceae bacterium
TAGCCACCGTTCGCTTTATTGCGCGAGAGGAACCAGAGGCAGGCGGGGATCTGGGTGTTCAGAAAGAGCTTGGCGGGAAGGTTGACGATGCAGTCCACGAGGCGAGCTTCGATGAGGGCCTTGCGGATGTCCCCTTCGCCCGAGCTCTTCGAGGTCAGCGAGCCCTTGGCGAGGACGAAGCCCGCGATTCCTTTTGGGCCGAGGTGATAGAGGAAGTGCTGGATCCATGCGTAGTTGGCGTTACCCGCCGGGGGTGTCCCGAACTTCCATCTTCCGTCGGCGCGCAGGAGCTCGCCCGACCAGTCGCTGACATTGAAGGGAGGATTGGCGATGATGAAGTCGGCCTTGAGGTCCTTGTGCGCGTCGCTTAGGAAGGAGCCTTCGTTGTTCCACCTAACCTGCGAGCTGTCGATGCCCCGTATGGCGAGGTTCATCTTGCACAGGCGCCAGGTGGTCTGGTTGCTCTCCTGCCCGTAGATGGAGATGTCGTTCACCTTGCCGCGATGCTGGGCGACGAACTTCTCCGACTGGACGAACATGCCGCCCGAGCCGCAGCAGGGATCGAAGACCCGTCCCTTATAAGGCTCGAGCATCTCGACCAGAAGCTCGACGACTGAGCGGGGCGTGTAGAACTGGCCACCCTTCTTGCCTTCGGCGAGGGCGAACTCGCCCAGGAAGTACTCGAAGACGTGGCCCAGGACATCGGCGCTGCGGGCCTTGGCGTCGCCTAACGCAATGTTTGCGATAAGATCGATAAGGCCACCGAGGCTTGCGGGATCGAGGTTTCCCCGGGCATAGACCTTGGGAAGCACGTCTTTTAAGGACGAGTTTTCCTTCTCGATGGCGTCCATCGCGTCGTCGACGGCCTTGCCGATGTCGGGAAGCTTGGCCTTGGACTGGATGTAGGACCAGCGGGCCTTGGGCGGGACGAAGAAGACATTCTCGGCCTTGTACTCGTCCTTATCCTCGGGATCGGCACCGGCGTAGTCGCCCTTTCCGCCCTTGAGCTTCCCATGGAGCTCCTCGAAGGCGTCGGAAATGTACTTGAGGAATATCAGGCCGAGTACGACGTGCTTGTATTCCGCCGCATCGATGTTCTTTCGAAGCTTATCCGCCGATTTCCACAGCTGCTTTTCTATCGGCGCTCCCGCCTGGGACTCTTCTTTAGTTGCTGCGTCTTTCCTAGGCCTGGCCATTCGATGCTCCGATCGGTGCTATGAACTTATGTCCTGCGGACAGAGGTTTTCAGGGAAGCTTGGGCGTCCGCGGGGGCTTTAGGGAGTATAGCATGGGATGGGGTGGATTGGGATCGGTGCCGACGCGTGTGCGGGGCGAGGGGTCGGTCCCGATCAACATCTCTTCGATCTTATCTTCCGAATCGAGCATAGAACAACTCAGGTCCGCCGGTCTCAGAGCAATGAGATCGTAAAGCATTTATTCTATAAGCGCGAGATTGAGGTAACAAATTATGTTTATTTATCTCCGGAAGGATAGCATTACTAATATTTCAATGCAATGGAAGAAGTTATTTATTACTTTTCTTCGATGTCTTAA
>CAZRMG010000680.1:0-1544 GCA_964601095.1 uncultured Melioribacteraceae bacterium
TTATTTAAGATTTGTTTATTGCTTAAAAATAGTTCCGAATAAACAGCGCTGGCTCGGTTGAAATTTTTTATTCCATAGTAGCTGTCGGCAAGACGCAGTTTTGCATCGCCTGCATTCAGATCTTTTTTATACTTCTTTAAATATTCATTGAAATAATAAATTGAATTTGGAAAATCCTTGAGATTAAAATACGCGTACGCTTTGCCGTAAATCGCCTGTTTTTTTAATTCAGCATTTTCAGTGTTAACAAAATTATAATGTTTTAACGCGGCGGAATACTCGCTTCTAATTAAATAACACTCTGCTAAATAAAAATTCACTTTATCAGGTTCAAAGTCCTTATTCCGGTTTTTCAAATTTTCTAAATTTCTAACTGCATCCGAAATCTTGTTCTGATAAAATTCAGTAACAGCCAATCCAAGTACTGCCCGGTTATTAAGTTCAACATTCCCCGATGTAAACTTTACGGCTGCTTGAAAATGGTTTTCGGCTTTATCAAATTGTTTTTGATTCAAACGCATTTCACCTAAAAGAGTATTTGCTTTACCTTTAGTAAAGGGGTCATTTGAGGTGGAAGCATTGAGCAATGCTTTTTCAGCATCGATGGAATTTTTTGTACTGTAATAAATTGTACCGACACTTAATTGAGCGCGGGCTGCTAAAGGATTTGAAGGATATTTCTCAATAAATTTTTTAAATATTTCATTAGCAGTCTTTGTATCGCCCAAATATCTTTTACACTCGCCGCTCCAAAATTCCGAATTAACCGAAAGCGTATCAAGACCTTTTTGCTGTATTTCTACAAAGGAATTATAAGCTTGTTCATAATTCCCCAATTGAAAATTAACCCATGCTGAACTGTATTTAATCTTATTTCTAAAATCATCTGGAATTTCTTGGGCAAGAATTTCATCATAAATTTTTACAGCGTTATTGTATTCTTTTAATCTTATAAAAGAATTCGCAAGAAAGTAATTAACTTCATATTGTTCAGATAGTGGAAGTTTTTTTACCAACGGGTCGCTGAGTTCAAGTATTGCGCTGTCGTATTCTTTTAGATTGAAGTAGCAAATTCCTATGCGCCATTGCGCTTTGGAACCAAGTTCGTGATCTTTATAATAAGCGAGAAGTTCGTCATAATATGTTACAGCTTTTGTATAATCTTTTAATTTTTCATACAACGCCGCCAATGAAAAAATACTGTTAACAATATATTTATTTGTCAGCCGTGCGGATATAGCTTCTTTAAAATATTCTTCGGCTTCAAAATTCTTATTTTCACTTGCATACGATTCGGCAATCCAATAATAAGCCGAACCGGAGTATTCGCTTTCATTATATATACTTGTAAGGGTTAATAGTTTTTCGCGTGCTTTCCTGTATTCCCCTTTTGAAAAATAGACAGCCCCCAAATTATACAAGGCATCTTCCCTGAAATTAGAATACTTGTATTGCGATATAAAATTTTCATATTCTATTGCAGCGCCGTCCAATTCATTAAGATTAAGCAAACATTTGGCGGAATAAAATCGTGAAGCTTCTTG
>CAZRMG010000681.1:0-1544 GCA_964601095.1 uncultured Melioribacteraceae bacterium
AGGAGGGGGAATGAATGCTCGCTCGACTTCGTCGTTCGAGGTGAGGGGATGGTTAATAAATAAATATTTTAAAAAATAATATATATGATCGGAGAACAAAAATGATACGCACAAACAATCTTCAAAAAATTTTCAGAACGGAAGAAGTTGAAACTACAGCACTTAATAATGTTAGTATAGAAATAAAAGAAGGCGAATTCGTTTCTATTATGGGTCCTTCAGGGTGTGGCAAATCAACACTAATGAATATTCTTGGACTTCTCGATAATCCTTCAGGCGGCGAATATTATTTCCTCGGAACCGAAGTCTCAAAATTTACGGAAAGGCAGCGCGCGATGATGCGAAAAGAAAATATCGGTTTTGTATTCCAGAGTTTTAACCTAATCGATGAATTAACAATTTATGAAAATGTTGAACTGCCTCTGTTGTATCTAAAAGTATCTGTTTCCGAAAGAAAGAAAAAAGTTGAAGCCGTTTTGGAAAGAATGAACATTATGCATAGAAGAAATCATTTTCCTCAGCAGCTGTCGGGGGGACAGCAGCAGAGGGTTGCTGTTGCACGTGCCTTAGTAGCAAATCCTAAAATAATATTGGCAGATGAACCGACCGGCAACCTCGACTCTTCCCACGGGGATGAAGTAATGAAAATGTTAACCGACCTTAATGAAAACGGAACTACAGTTGTAATGGTTACACACTCTCCGACTTATGCAGAGTACGGAAACCGTGTAATTCATTTATTCGATGGACAAGTTGTTACGGAAAATTTCAAAGAAGCATTCAGGGTATAACTAAAAAACGCTTGGCGCTAAGCGCTGTGCGCGTAGAGTGAAAGAGGTAATCATGTTCAAAAACTATTTCAAAATAGCAATTAGAAATTTTTGGCGGGATAAGATTTACACGTCAATTAATATCTTCGGGCTTGCAGTCGGAATGTCGGCGTTTATTCTTGTTGCGTTGATGCTGCAATATCTCTATTCCTATGATACATTTCATAAAGATTACAAAAGAATTTACCGTATTCAGCAGGAAATTCAGGATGAAAATAAATCGGAATGGACGCAGACTGTTTACCCTTTAGCCAATGAATTAAAAAATACTATTCCGGAAATAGAACAAGCTGCAGTAATTAGGGAAATATGGAGCGAATACCTTACATCCAAAGACGATATCGTTTTAAAAGATAAGAATGGATTTTTGGCTGATCCCGAAATTTTAGAAATACTTTCTTTCAAGTTTATTGAAGGGAATCCTGCAACTGCAATGAAAAATCCAGGTTCGGTTGTTCTTTCAAAAACACTTGCACAAAAACTTTTCCCCGGCGAAAAAGCTTTCGGTAAAATGATAAAAGGAAGTTTTACAAAAAGTTTGATTGTTACAGGTATCATTGAAGATTATCCGCAGAATTCACACATACAACCGTCTTATCTTGTGTCGTTTTCAACAATGGATCGCTTATTGTTGCGTGACTATAAAGAATATAAAAACGATTGGAGTAATAATGCTTACCGCAATTATATATTGCTAAAAAACAACACAAATCC
>CAZRMG010000682.1:0-1541 GCA_964601095.1 uncultured Melioribacteraceae bacterium
TCGGATGTTGCGTTGAATCCGGAGTCATCCGGACACCTCTATTTAAAGATATATGGTTTACAAAGTCAAATTCCAAGCAACCCTTAGTTTTTGCTTTACCAGGAATATTCACTGTTGAGAAACAATACCAAATAGATAGTAATCATGTGCTAGAATGAAAGGAGAGCATGTTTATGAATTTTGTATTGAAAAAAGCGACCGTTTTAATTCATTTCTACACAAGCTGCCAGTTCTCTTTATCGACGGGGCAAAAGAGGAATTAGAACAGACAAAACATAACATAAAAAATCGGGCTCGGCCTCATGAAAAATTGATAAGATAGAAACGCAGAGAGGGGGTTGTGATTGTGGGATGGATTGAAGGGATCAGTGAAGCGATCAACTACATTGAAAGCAATATAACCGAGGAACTGGCAGTAGAAGATATCGCAAAACAGGCATCCGTGTCCCCGTTTTATTTTCAAAAAGGATTCGCGATGCTCTGTGGTTTTACGGTCGGAGAGTACATCAGACAACGCAGACTCGCCATTGCCGGCAGTGAGCTTGTTTCTACGGATGAAAAAATCATCGATATAGCCCTGAAGTATGGTTATGATTCACCGGATAGTTTCACGAAAGCTTTCACTCGTTTTCACGGTGTCACCCCTACTGCGGTTCGGAAACACGGAGCAATGATCAAATCCTTTGCTTCGCTGAAAATCAAATTTTCATTGGAAGGCGGTTATATTATGGATTATAAAATTGTTGAAAAGGATTCATTTACTGTCATTGGTGCGTCGAAGGTGTTCAAATACGATACGGCAAAAGCGGAGATCCCGCAGTTTTGGGCAGAGCATTATCAGACCGGAAAAGGCAAAACTGTATGCGGAATGTATGGAATTTGCATTGATGAAAACATGGGTTCCGATGAGTTTGAATATTGGATCGCGGACAATTTTGCCCCGTCCGCAGAAGTACCGGTTGGTTTTGTTACTAAGATTATCCCGAAACACACCTGGGCTGTGTTTGCCTGTAAAGGTGCCATGCCGAAATCATTGCAGGATGTGAACCAAAAAATCTTTTCGGAATGGCTTCCTAATTGCAGGGATTATGAAATTGCAGCAGGCTACAATATAGAAATGTACACCGATATTAATGATTATCCGAAAGGAAATCAAGATGAGAATTATTATTGCGAAATTTGGATGCCGGTTAAGAAAAAATAACTTGGCAAAACGGCATACTCCTTGATTAGAATCCGTTATTAAATCATGCTAAAAAAGCAAGGCACTCTACGTTTAAATCCGTAGAGTGCCTTTGTGGCGGTTCTACCTTTATTCATTCACATCCGACGTTGGAGTTTGTGGATTGCGGGCATGTGGTGGCCAATTCCCTCGAATACATTATTCCGTTTCTTGTGAATACAGCCTAAAATAATTAACCCAATAGGTTAATTAAAATGTTGATTATTGCATATAATATTGTATAATGAGTTTGGAAGCTGTGATAAATTTAACTCCATAGATTTCAATGGAGGATTCATGGAAATTAAATTTAAAACCG
>CAZRMG010000683.1:0-1536 GCA_964601095.1 uncultured Melioribacteraceae bacterium
ATATAATTTTTATCGATGTTCTTTTCCTTTGCCGGGTCCAGACTTATTTCAATTTCTGTTGAATATCTTTCTGAAAAAAGAATTTTGGTAAGAATTATTTCATTTATTGAAACATCTCCGCGGAATTTGATTTCCGAAATATTTTTTTCTTTTTCAATAAATGATAAATAAGAATTTGATAAAACTCCGTCGAAAGAAAACGCAAGTGAATTGGATACAAATAATGCTCTATGGTTTATTAATTCCAAAGAAGGCACCAGCGCTACCGCTGATGTATCATTATCTAATTGGCTGCAAAGCATCGCGGATTCTTTATAAACAATTTCAATTTCCGAATTATTAGGAATTACTGACGCGAAAATTGATGAGAAAATATTTTTAGGCAGAAAAAGTTTCATAGAGTAATTTGATTTTATAAGATGCGCAGATTATGAATCTGCGCTACAAAATATCGAAATAAAAAACCCCGATGAATCGGGGTTTGAGTAATCTCTCAAATTTATCTAAGATTTTTATCTTTAATTCTCGCAGCTTTACCTGAAAGTTTACGAAGATAGAAAAGTTTTGCTCTTCTAACTTTACCTTCGCGTACAACTTCAACTTTAGCAAGTTTGGGTGAATTAAAAGTAAAAATTCTTTCAACGCCAACACCGCTCGCGATTTTGCGGACAGTGAAAGTTTTGCTTAAACCGGCACCGCGAATATTTATAACATCGCCTTCGAACGGCTGAATTCTTTCTTTATCACCTTCAATAACTCTAACGTGCACGCGGATATGATCACCGGTTTTAAATGCCGGAAAATCCGATCTCATCTGATCAACTGTTAGTTCTTTTAGATTGTCCATTTTTTGTTACTCCAGATTATTTATTTTCTTCCATTTCTCGGTTAAAATTTTTGACTGCTCTTCTTTCCAGTCTCTTACTTTTTTTTCATGTCCCGATAGAAGAACGTCGGGTACTTTCAAATTTTTATATTCTGCCGGACGTGTATAATACGGGGCTTCAATTATATCTCCGTCCATCAACGAATCGTTTAACGCCGATCCGCTGTCGTTCAACACTCCCGGAATTAATCTCACAACAGAATCGATTATTACCATAGCTGCAATTTCACCGCCGGTTAAAACATAACTTCCTATTGAAATTTCATCAGTTGCAAAGCGTTCGCGCACACGGTCGTCGATTCCTTTATAATGCCCGGCGATAATCATCAAGTTGCTGCAGAGCGAAAACTTGTTTGCAGATTTTTGATCATAAAATTTTCCTCCTGGTGAAGGATAAATTATATGGTCATAATCTCGCTCGCTCAATAATTTTTCAATACATTCAAAGAACGGCTCGGGTTTAAGAAGCATCCCGGGTCCACCGCCAAACGGTTTATCGTCAATCTGCTTGTGTTTATCGTATGCATAATCGCGAAGATTATGTATAAAAAACTCAACCTTATTTCTATCTTGTGCTCTCTTAAGAATACTTGTGTTAAGAGGACTAACAAGAGAATCCGGCACTGCCGAAATTATATCAATTCTCATCA
>CAZRMG010000684.1:0-1533 GCA_964601095.1 uncultured Melioribacteraceae bacterium
GATAATTATTCGGAAATATTATCATTCAAATCAAAAATTTATGAAACGGGTGAAATTGAAATTCCCCGCGAAAAATTATTGTCTGTTTTACAAAAAGGATATAAGGAAATTAAGGTTTACATCTGCGGCGATTCTAAAAAAACGGCTGTTGAACTTGGTTATGATTCAAATATTTTCGATCAGATTAAAGAAATTCAATCTCTTCCCGATTCCGTTGTGCTTGGCTTTCTTAAGGCAAAAGGAAGTTTGTTAAAACTAAAATTGAAGGAAGGACTTTTTGATGATTGATAAAAGGGAATTTCTTATTGAAACAGATATACTTAAAGAACATTTAATACACTCAGATAAATCAACATTGTCAGATCTTGAACTTGCAATGACACTCGGTGTCTGCTATACAACGGTTATTAATTCGTCTGAAATATTTTTTGCGTCGGTTGACGATAAGGAAAGTGAAATATTTGTAGATATGATGAAGTCGTTAAAAGTTTTGGGATTAAACGCGCGTTACAGTTTGAACATTTCGGATTTTTTTAATAAAGTTGCGACCGTTCGCGACGCTTTAATTTGCTCTGTTGCTAAACATAATAATCTGCCTATATTTACCTCGCAGATTGAAAAATATAAAGATTGCGGATTGGAAATAATAAATCCAAATCAATTGAGGTGAAAATTGATACTCGGAAAAGTTATCGGTACTGTTTGGTCGACGCGGAAGGATGAGAATTTAGTTGGCGCAAAATTTTTAATTGTACGCCAATTAAATCTTGATTACACTCCAAAAGATTTTACACTTATCGCTGTTGATTCTGTCGGTGCCGGAGTAGGTGAAATTGTCATTGTTGCTCAGGGAAGTTCTGCGCGTCAGACAAACATAACAAAGAATAAACCTGTTGATGCTGTAATTATGGCAATTGTTGATAAACTTGATATTGCCGTTAAAGAGAAAGTTGAAGAAGCAGTAGAGGACTAATGTATCTTGGCCGCGTAATCGGAACAATTTGGGCGACAAAGAAATACGAAGCAATAGCCGGCTACAAGATGCAATTTGTACAACCAATAAATTCCAACCTTAAAAAAACCGGTGAACCAATTATTGCTTTGGATACTGTTGGTGCGGGACCCGGTGAAATCATTTTTTATGTAACTGCAAGTGAAGCTGTTATTCCGTTAAATGTCGACATGGCTCCGGTGGATGCATCCATTGTGGGTATTGTCGATTCGATTAATATTGAATCCGAACGGAGGATTAATAATTGAAAATTTCTAAACAATTCACGAATAGAGAAAGCCAATCATTAGATAAATATTTGCAGGAAATCGGCAAAGTTGATCTGTTAACTGCTGATGACGAAATTGTTTTAGCTGTTGCAATTCGAAAAGGAGATCATAAAGCTTTGGAAAAACTTGTCAAAGCTAATTTGAGATTTGTCGTTTCGGTTGCAAAGCAATATCAAAACCAAGGTTTAACACTCGGCGATTTGATTAATGAAGGAAATCTCGGTTTGATAAAAGCTGCAAAAAGATTTGATG
>CAZRMG010000685.1:0-1531 GCA_964601095.1 uncultured Melioribacteraceae bacterium
CCAACGGCCCGGGCGCGGGGGAATTCAAATGGATTTTGAAACTTGCGCCTAACGGCCGCCAGTTTCCGCAGTTTTGGCGAGCATCGGCGAGCCAAAATTGGTCCGCAGCGGAGTGAGCGAATGCGAGCGGAGCAAGGACAAAATCGCGCACCGGGCCCCCAGGTGGCGATTTTCGAAAACTGGCTTGTTAGCTGAAGGTTCTTGATCCTGGGGGAATTCATCGTGCCGCATGCCCGGAGGGCAAGGCACGATTTATTTCACATTCACTTTTATGGGGTTATAAATCCCTGGAATTTTCATATCTTGCCAATACCCAAATTCACTTTTTTTATTTTTCTTATTAATTATTCTCAAAGAATAGATACCCTTATTATTAGGATCAAAAGTATCTTTAGTGTAATCAAGTACAAATACTAGATACTCTTCAATATTTGTTCTAATAGTAAAAAATGATTTTAGTTCTACTTTGCTTTTGCCATATTCAAATGATTCATCTACAACAATGCCTTTGCTTCTTTCCCAGGAAATATTAGCTCCCTGAATAAACGAAAATAGATATTGTATACCATCATCAATATTTCCATCTTCTAGTATTGCCTTTTTTGAAAACAATTTTTTTAGTTTCTTTGAATCCTTATTAACTATTGAGGAAAATATTATGGAGAACTTTTTATCTGCTTTTGCACCATCATTACCACTAAAAATATATCCACATGATATTGAACACAGTACAGGAATAAAGCTAAATATTAACAAGCATTTTCTCGTTGGTTTCAAAGCTCTTCTTCCTTTTGCAAATAGAATTTAAACTGCGCCCGACGGCCAACGGCCCGGGCGCGGGGGAATTCAAATAGGATCAAGAACTTTCAGCTAACGGTCGCCAGTTTACGCGGTTTTGGCGAGCATCGGCGAGCCAAAATCGGTCCGCAGCGGAGTGAGCGAATGCGAGCGGAGCAAGGACCAAAACGCGCACCGGGCCCCCAGGTGGCGTTTTGCGAAAACTGGCTTGTTAGGCGAGAGTACCCAAGGCAATCAAATTGCGTGGACAGCGTGCCGAACGCCCAACGGGCGAGGCGCGGACATGGAACAAATTTTTTCCTAGAAATGGCGAAGCCTCTTCTTCTATTTAAATGGAGAAGCCTCTTCTGCTTATAAATGGCGAAGCCTCTTCTACTTTTAAGTGGCGAAGCCTCTTCTACTTTAAGTGGCGAAGCCTCTTCTACTTTAAGATGGCGAAGCCTCTTTTGCTTTTATATGGCAAAGCTTCTTCTACTTTCAAAAGGCGAAGCCTCCCCTACCTTTAATAGGCGAAGCCTTTTCTACTCCTAATTAGCGAAGTCTTTACCTTTATATTTCCCGAGCTTGCTGTGTATATTCAGTCGAATTCGTATTTATTCTTTTTAAAGTTAAGACACTAATTAATGATCGTATCACTTTGCGCCCGTGGCCGGAGGCAGGGCGCTCATAGTCCACATACAAGATTGCCTTGGGTATTTCGCCTAACGGTCGCCAGTTTACGCGGTTTTGGCGA
>CAZRMG010000686.1:0-1525 GCA_964601095.1 uncultured Melioribacteraceae bacterium
ACTTCTTTGCCACGGAATTTCATTCTGGGTTTGATTTCCCCTTCCAGTTTAGGGAACATAAAATATCCATGAGCCTCTTTCTGGTATTGGCCCAGAGGACCCATGCTCGCTTTAATCTTATCAAATATATCCACGGTTCTTAAATTTGATTTTTAAAATAAAGCACAAACCTAGCAGAATTTTTTAAATTCGCATAGAAGTATTTTTAAAAACAGACAATATATATACTGTATGCACAACTGTTAAATATCGTTAAACTAGCAAATTTAAATACCCAATTCAATGTGTTAGGTTAAAATTTATTACAAATTTGTAGCCTGTATTTTTAAATAATGTACATTTGCAAATATTTTCGCATCATGGTAAAAAACTTATTGTATTCTGTAATTCTGTTAGTTACACTGGCCTCTTGTAGTGGTTTCGAAAAAGTACGGAAAAGTTCCGATTATAATTTAAAATACCGTAAAGCCTTTGAATGGTATAACAAAGGCGATTATGGCAAATCGGCTACTTTGTTCGAGGATATTGTTACCTATTTCAGGGGAACAACAAAATTCGATACAATTAGCTTTCACCTTGCAATGAGCTATTACAACAGTAAAGATTATGCATTAGGTGCTCATTATTTCGGTTTATTTGTTCAGAACTTTCTCTATTCGCCATTTACCGAGGAAGCGGAATTCCTTGGAGCATATTGTTACTATAAGGAAAGCCCTGAACCACCGCTTGATCAGGCAAGCACAAAGAAAGCGATTGAGTTGTTTCAGAATTTTGTAAGTAAACGGCCTTTAAGTAAAAGAACACCTGAAGCACAAAATCTGATTATTGAACTTGAAGATAAACTTGTCGAAAAATCGCGGCTTAATGCCAAATTGTATTACGATATGGGATACTATAAATCGTCAATCGTTGCATTGAAGAGCAGCTTGGATGAGTATCCGAATACAAAGTACAGGGAAGAATTGATGTGGCTTATTTTAGACTCCAATTATAAACTGGCCGAAAACAGTGTTGCTTCTAAGCAAAAAGAACGCTACCTGGCAACCATCGACGAATATTATTCGTTTATGTCGGAGTATCCGCAGAGCAAGTTTAAAGACGATGCAGAAAAAATTTATAAGCAAGCGGAAAAGTTTGCAAAAGAATAAGTTGAATTTATTTAAATTAATATAATATGGATTATAAGAAATCGAAAGCACCAGGAAGTACAATTACACGCGATGTTGATAAGCTTGATGCACCTACTGGTAACATTTACGAATCCGTAGCTATTATCTCAAAACGCGCAAACCAGATCAGTGTTGAGATGAAGCAAGAGTTGAATCGTAAACTTGAAGAGTTTGCTTACTATACTGACAATCTCGAAGAAGTTTTCGAAAACCGCGAACAAATTGAAATTTCTAAGTTTTACGAACGCTTACCAAAAGCTTCGTTGATTGCACTTCAGGAATTTGTTGATAACGAAGTTTATTACAGAAATCCGGCTAAATCCTAATCATTTAATTGATGGATTTAAAGGGTAAAA
>CAZRMG010000687.1:0-345 GCA_964601095.1 uncultured Melioribacteraceae bacterium
ACCGATATTTCCTGTTTCATAGGTGTAATCCAAAACGACGGTGGCGCCGTAACGATCGCGTTCGCGAAGTACATCTCGAAGATTCATTGATTGAAATTCTGGTTCGCCTTCATCGGTTACATTTAATTTACCAGAAAAGTTATAATCAGCGCCAAGTTCGTTGGAACTTAAATTTCTTCTTTCCACCGATCCTTGAGTAAAGATTCCTAAACTGCTATTAAAGAAACGCTGTTCATACGAGCCAACTACTTTATAATCTTTATTTGTATTCTTTAAGCCGTTATGAGAGCCCTGTGTGAGGAATTCAAACTTCGGTTCATTAAATTCATTTTTCGAAGCTTTTCT
>CAZRMG010000687.1:355-1522 GCA_964601095.1 uncultured Melioribacteraceae bacterium
TTCTCATAGTAAAATTTATAACGCCTCCGAAAACAGTAGCGTCCATATCGGGTGTAATTGCTTTAATAACTTCAATCCCGCCAAGCATGTTTGAAGATATCATGCTTAAATCTGTTGCCCTATCACCAGAAAGTGAAAGTTCATCACCGCTTCTATATTCCGATTTATGATCATCAAGACTGCTTGATGCACTGTTGGCAGGCAGTTCAACACCATCAATTGTAACACGGTTATATTGCGGTGAGAGACCTCTAACAACAACCTTTGATCCTTCGCCGCCGGTTCTAACAAGGGATACGCCGGGCAATCTTCCTACAGATTCTGCAGCATTTGCATCGGGGAGTTCTTGAATTCTCGCTGAAGAAACAACATTTTTAATTGATAGTGAAGAAAGCTGTTCGTTAATTGCCTGCATCTGTCCTTCTGCTTGCGCTGTCACTATAACTGTTTCGCCTTCAACTGCTTCCGGTTTCAATATTATGTCGTATTCTGTTGTTCTTCCTTCCAGGATTTCGACATTAATTTCTTGTTGTTGATAGCCAATATATTTTGCGCGCAGTACATATGAACCCGGAGGAACATTTCTTATTATATAATTTCCATCCATGTCTGCCGCAGCGCCCATACTTGTTCCAACGAGTATAACATTTGTAAACGGCAGAACATCTTTAGTCTGTGCATCTTTGATTGTTCCTTTTAGCGAGCCGTTTCTTGCAGAATATAAAGTGATGCTAAATACTTGGAGTATTATGAAAAATATTCCTAATCTTTTAATTATAAACTGGGCCATACTTTCCTCTTAATTTTAATTCTTTGTTAAACTGTATTTGGTTTCTTCAAACAATTTTAAATTTTTCTGCATCACGTTTTTTCGAAAGAAAAATAAACCAATAAAAAATAAAACGCAATAGATTAAAAAAAGTTCTTTCATACTCTCGGATTATACTTTATTTGTGTTGATATATTTTACAGTTGAATAAACTGAGGGTTTTACATAAGAATAAACTAGCAATATTCTTGTACATTCTTATTTCAGTTTTATTCAGCAGAGGGTCTCCTATCAATAATTTTTTCATTCCACCGATAAGTTTATTTTGGTTAAATCATTAATAGATGATGAACAACCTATCATTATACTATAATTGTCCGGTGCAACAATAAATCCTT
>CAZRMG010000688.1:0-1520 GCA_964601095.1 uncultured Melioribacteraceae bacterium
CATTAAAATATCTGATGTGATTTTCAATAAATATATTTATGCTCAAAAACCAACCGTTATTGAAGTCATTATTTCTCAATTTGGTTTCGAAAATCGCAACACTCGCGTAACATTGTTCGAAAATGATAAGCCTGTATCATCGCAAGATGTACAGTTAAATGCCGGCGGAATCAATAAGATTAACTTCGACTATATGCCTCAAAGCAGCGGCGAAATTAAAATGACTATCAACGTTGCACCGCTGCCCAAAGAGGATAATTTTATTAATAATTCCAAATCCTTTATTATTGATGTGATTAGGAATAAATTGAGAATAGGTTTAATTGCAGGCAGCCCTTCGGCGGATTTATCCTCAATATCAAATGCATTGGAATCTGATAAGGATTTAGTAATCAAGAAATTAATTCATGTATCACCAAATAAATTTTGGAAAGATTATGATACTTCGATTATCGATAGCAGCGATATACTATTTCTTATTGATTTTCCTTCTTCAAACACACCTAAAGACTTAACCGCATACATTTCGACTCAAATAAAAGATAAGAATAAACCCTTCTTCTTTTTATTTTCTCAAAACGTTAACTTAGATAAATTAAAACAACTTGAGAATTCATTACCATTCATAATAACAAAAGCAGAAAAAGGATATGTAAGCGTTGAACCGAATTTAACAGATAACAACTCAATATTTTCAGTTTTTTCCAATTCAATAATAAGCAAGAACGTTTGGGAAAACTTACCGCCTTTAGTGAAAAGTAACTCCGTATTTATTGCCAAACCCGGCAGTAATATTATCGCGCACTCTATTATTAGAAATCTTCAAATCCAGAGTCCGCTTATAATTACACGAAGCATCGGTAACAGTCGATCAATTGCAATTACGGCAGGTGATATCTGGAAATGGGAATTATCAACTTCAGAAAGATACCCGGGATTTTTTTCAAACATGATCGGTGACTTTACAAAATGGCTAAACGTTACTGATAAACAAAAACAGTTTGTAATAAATACTTCGAAGAAAATTTATTCGGTAAACGAGCCGGTTGAATTCACTGCAGAATTATATGATCAAACATTTTCACCGATTGATTCGGCTAATGTTTCAGTTACAATTAACAAAGAAGAACAAAAATATGACATAGATTTTTCTGTCGGTAAATCCGGTATTTATAAAACAGAATTTGATTTGACAAGACTTGGCGATTATACCTATTACGGTTCAGCAAATTTCAATGGCACAACAATTAAAAGTGATTTGGGGCGCTTTAGTGTTAGCGAATCGAATATCGAAAAAGAAAACACACAAATGGATGAAAACTTTTTAAAGTTACTAGCAACATCAACCAATGGAAAATATTTTCCAAGCGAAGATATAGACGGGCTTAAAGAAGAATTAGAAAGAATGAATGCAAACTCTTCTAGTAATAAAATCTTAGAAAGCGAAATTGATTTTCGATCGAATGAATGGATTATGTTGATAATTATTTGTTTATTTGCCGTCGAATGGTTTATACGTA
>CAZRMG010000689.1:0-895 GCA_964601095.1 uncultured Melioribacteraceae bacterium
TCTCTCTCGTGCGAGGGTGCGCACGTACGCGCATTACCTATTAAGAAAAGTTGTTTTTAGAGAATCATTCCCCCGTAGTTAAAATTAATTTTTTTCTAGTTTAGCGATACCCTTATTATAATTATGAACACACTCCCGCATATCAAGCCGTGGATTTGATAAAAAGAATTTCTTTGGTTCTTTCAACTGAAAAAGTTGCTGCTTTAGCTTGGTATGAAATTAAAGATCTACCGCAGAGCGATGAAGTAATAGGAGACATATATAATAACAAACATCTTGGAGTTGCGTGGGCAGACCATTCTCCAAAACCAGCTCTGCATGCCATTACATTTATGAATAAATTATTCTCTTCACCTATGAAGAGTATTGATAATGAAGTGATTGTAAATAAATCAATCGGTTCAGATGCACGTCTCACAACATTCATGAGCGAAAACGGCAATGTAATAATTGTTGCATGGCTTCAAACACATATCCCTGGACGACGTGATGTTTTTACAGGAGATGCTGTGGATAGAAGAATTGAAAAAATTAAACTACAAATTCCTTACGCGCTTTCGGGTAAAGCAACTTTATACAATGAACTTGGTGAGGGTAAAGAATATTCAAAAATAGCAGTTGATAAAAACACGACTATACTTGATGAAGTTGAATTGCACGGCGGGAAAATTGTTGTAATCGAAATTAAAAAATAGTTCGTCATGAAAATTAAAGTATTGAATATCTCGAAAGAAAATTTTGAAAAGTATGGGAAGATTGTTTCCATGCCAATGCATAAACCAACTTCCGAAGATGCCACTTATAAATTTTGGTCGAACATTTCCAACTATTATATAGATGGAAAAACCGAAATTGGAATTTGTACAGTGTTCAAAAAAAGCGTTAATAAAATTGC
>CAZRMG010000689.1:905-1515 GCA_964601095.1 uncultured Melioribacteraceae bacterium
GCTGCCTTTATTGCTCGATGGCGAAGAAGAAAATAAAATGGAAGCCTTCGAAGTAAATATTGGCGAAGCTGTGATTATTAACGAAGGAGTATGGCACGGCGCATGTCTGCCTGTGGGTAAAAACGAAGCATCATATTTTGTGATCTTCAAATTAAATACTCCGAATCAAGATGTATATAAAAAGGAAATTTCTCCACTTCAAATAGAAATTTGAAATTGTGAATCATATGAATATAATATCCGAAAATAAAAATGTGGTTGTAGATGTTGCTGAAAGCAATGCGTCGGTAAATTTTTTTGCAAAGGGCACAAAGGTTTGTTCGGGCGGAAATCAACAAATATTGGTTAGAACTACTGATGCTGTGTTCGTGCCGAACTTGTTGAATAATTTCCAACCGTTAAAATCTCCGCACGGCAAAATTAATTTTTCCGCATTCGATGATGAATCGCAATATAAAGTAGATATTTCAGTAACGCCCACTCAACGAGGCATTAAATTTTCAGCTAATCTAAAATCCGCAAATCCCGCGTGGCTTTTCGAATGGAAAATTAACGGGATCGATGTTGACGAGATAATCATCCCGGCTTTGGGCGGACAAGCGATAAATAA
>CAZRMG010000690.1:0-1514 GCA_964601095.1 uncultured Melioribacteraceae bacterium
ACGCTTTTAAGTCAATTTCTAAAATTAAATCAATTCTTGAAGCTGAAGGAATTTCAACCTCATCCGTTTCCGAAAAGATATATAATTATGAAATTTCACTTTCTGTAAATAAAACAAGTTTGAAAGTCCAGGTTTACTTCGGTAAGAAAGGAGTAAAAACCGTAATTCAAGGCGATTCTACTTCGCCGATATACAAACAAATATCCCACATTATTTTTGACCAGCCCGCTCTCAATTTCTCCAATAAAGAACTATCAGAGCCGGATAATTATATTGGTTCCGATGAATGCGGCAAAGGAGATTTCTTCGGTCCGCTGGTAACCGCGGCAGCGTATGTGGATTTATCCAATCAAAAAAAACTTAAACTTATTGGTGTTAGAGATTCCAAGGATTTATCCGAACCGCAGATTTTTGATCTTGCATCTAAAATAAAAAAAATTATTGCGGGCAATTATGAAGTAGTTAAAATAAATCCCTCAAAATACAATCAGCTTTATGAAGAGTTTAAAAACTTAAATAAGCTTTTAAACTGGGCTCATTCAAAAGCGATTGATTCATTACTTATTAAAACAAATTGCAAAACAGTTATAACCGATAAATTCAGCAACAGGGATTTAAATGTATCATCAAACATCAATCATTCAAGCGTTGAATTCTTACAGGAACACAGAGCGGAAAAATATGTTGGTGTTGCCGCAGCTTCAATTCTCGCACGGGATGAATTCAACAAGTGGTTTTTACACCAAAAAGAATTAGGATTTATTTTACCCAAAGGTGCTTCGGATGCGGTGATTGATGCGGCTTCTAAATTATTTAAATCTATTGATGAAAATTCTTTTAGTAATTTTGCAAAACTTCATTTTAAAACAATGTTAAAAGTTCAGAAAAAATAAATACATGTTATTATTCCTCAATTAGTTTTTAGGAGGTGATTATGAAAATAACCGGCAAAGTAAAAAAGATAGGAATATTAACCGGCGGCGGCGACTGCCCAGGTCTTAATGCTGTTATTCGCGGCGTAACAAAACCTGCATTAGACAATGGCTTGAAAGTGTTCGGAATATTGGATGGATTTGAGGGACTTGTTGACGGAAGAATGCAGGAACTTAACAACAAAAGTGTGTCCGGCATTCTTGCAACCGGGGGAACAATACTCGGCTCATCAAATAAAGGCGATCCATTTCATTGGCCGGATTCAAAAAATGGTAATGTAAAAATTTCAGATCGTTCCAAAGCCGCTTTGGATAATTACGAACGATGGGGTCTCGATGCCGTAATTGCTATCGGCGGCGATGGTACGATGCATATCACCCAACAACTTAGCCAATTAGGTATGAATGTAGTCGGTGTTCCAAAAACTATTGATAATGATCTTGCAGCAACAGATCAAACATTCGGACATGATTCCGCTGTTTACGTTGTAAGTGAGGCGCTTGATCGTTTGCACACAACAGCTTCTTCGCATCATAGAATAATGGTGATCGAAGTTATGGGAAGATACGCTGGCTGGATTG